>DASVSK010000288.1:0-2710 GCA_036388135.1 Pyrinomonadaceae bacterium
GCAGTCCGGGCGGGAGACTCTTCTTTAACATTCGCGCGGCGCTCATCGGCGGCCAGTGTACAAACGCGTGTGTGCCGGTTCAAGCGCGGCGGCGCGCGCGCCCCGCCTTGTTGACGCTTCAGGGCACGGCTGGCAGACTTACCAGTCTGCCCGGCGTCGTCTGGTTCGACGCCGGGCCGCGAAGAAGACCCGATGATTTCCAAGACCGGCGAAACAACGGAGGGCGGCCTCGTCGCCCCGCCGACGCGACCCGCGTCGGCGGCGGCCGAGGGGGAAAGGCGCGCGCCGCTGGCGGGGCTGCCGCACACCCTGATTCGGCCCGAGGGGGCGGGCGTGCAGCTCAACCTCGGCGACCTGTGGGCCTACCGCGAGCTGCTCTACTTCCTCACCTGGCGCGACATCAAGGTGCGCTACAAGCAGACGCTGATGGGCGTGGCGTGGGTCGTCATCCAGCCGCTTTTGACGATGGTCGTCTTCACGCTCGTCTTCACGCGGTTCGTCAAACTGGACGAGGGCGCGATCCCCTACCCTCTCTTCGCCTACGCCGGGCTGCTGCTCTGGACGTTCTTCTCGGTCTCGGTCTCTTCGGGGACGAACAGCCTCATCGGCAACACGAGCCTCGTCACCAAGGTCTACTTCCCGCGCGCCTTCATCCCGGCGGCGGCCGTCGGCGCGGGGCTCGTCGACTTCTGCGTGGGCGCGGTGGTGCTCGTCGCGCTCGCCGCCTACTACGCCGTCGACGTCACGTGGGGGCTGCTCCTGCTGCCCGCCTTCGTGGGGCTGGGGGCGGCGCTGGCGCTCGCCGTGGGGATGATGGCGGCGGCGCTCACCGTCCGTTACCGCGACCTGCGCCACGCGCTCCCCTTCCTGCTGCAACTCTGGATGTTCGCCTCGCCGGTCATCTACCCCGTCGGCGTGGTGCCCGAGCGCTGGCGCTGGGTGCTGGCGCTCAACCCGCTGACGGGCGTGCTCGAAGGCTTCCGCGCCGCGCTCGCCGGGACGGGGTTCGACTGGGGGCTGGTCGCCGTGCCCGCGGTGGCCGCGCCCGCGCTCCTCGCCCTGGCCTTCTACGTCTTCCGCCGCCTGGAAGACACCTTCGCCGACATCATCTGAAGACCGATGGAGCCAGTCGTCGTCCGCGTCGAGAACGTGAGCAAGCGCTACCGCATCGGCGCGCTGCACCCGGCCTACCAGACCTTCCGCGAGGCGGTCGTCGACGCCGTCGCGTCGCGGCTCAGGCGGCTCGGGCGCGGGCCCGACGCGGGGGACGGGAACACGCTCCGCGCGCTCGACGGCGTGAGCCTCGAAGTCCGCCGCGGCGAAATCCTCGGCATCGTCGGGCGCAACGGCGCGGGCAAATCGACGCTGCTGAAGATACTCTCGCGCATCACGCGCCCTTCGGCGGGGGCCGTGGAAATCTACGGCCGCGTCGGGAGCCTGCTCGAAGTCGGCACGGGCTTCCACCCCGACCTGACGGGGCGCGAGAACATCTTCCTCAACGGCGCTATCCTCGGCATGCGCAAGGTCGAGATAGAGTCGAAGTTCGACGAGATAGTCGCCTTCTCCGAGCTTGAGCGCTTCGTCGAGACGCCCGTCAAGTTCTACTCCTCGGGCATGTACGTGCGGCTCGCCTTCTCGGTCGCCGCGCACCTGGAGCCCGAGATACTCATCATGGACGAGGTGCTGGCGGTCGGCGACATGGCCTTCCAGCAGAAGTGCCTCGACAAGATGAAGGAGGTGCGGCGGCAGGGGCGCACCATCTTCTTCGTCTCGCACAACCTCCCGGCCGTCACGCGGCTCTGCAAGCGCGCCGTCCTCCTTGAGGCCGGCCGCCTCGTCGCCGAGGGGCCGCCGCACGACGTCGTCAACCGCTACCTCAGCGGGAGCTGGAAGGCCGGGGGCGAGCGCGTGTGGGGCGAGGACGCGCCGGGCAACGGCGTGGTGCGGCTGCGCGCCGCGCGCGTCCTCGACGAGCGCGGCGAGACGGCGGCGGCCGTCGACGTGCGCCGCCCCTTCCGCGTCGAGCTGACCTACGACGTGCTCGAAGGCGGGCACGCGCTGACGCCCGTCTTCGAGTTCTTCAACGACGAGGGCACCGAGGTCTTCACCACGCACGACACGGGCGCGGAGTGGCGCAGGCGCGCGCGCCCGGCGGGTCGCTACGCGAGCGCCGTCAACGTCCCCGGCAACCTGCTCGCCGAGGGGACGCTCATCGCGCACGTCTCGATAATGTCGCACTTTCCGTCTACAATCCTGCACGCGCGCGCCAAGAACGCCGTCGCCTTCCAGGTGCTGGACGAGCCGGGCGGCGTCTCGGCGCGCGGCGACTACATCGGCCCGATGCCGGGCGTCGTCCGCCCCCTGCTCGAATGGGACACGCGGGCGGAAGTGAGGGATTGATTCATCGGTTCATCGGTTCATTGACTCAATGAAGAAATGAGTCGATGAAAAATCCCTCAACTCATGAAAGATAGACTACGTGACAGGCTGACCCTCGCGCAGAAGCTCCGGCTGAAGCGCGCCGTCTTCGCGCCGGTCGGCTGGGCGCTCCGCCTCGCGGCGCGCGCCTACGACTTCGCCGGTCGTCTGGGCGAGAGCGCCGCCGCCAACGGCGTAGACCTCCGCCGCGCCTTCGACGTGAAGCTCAGGCCCGGCCCCGCGCACGCGCAGCCCTTCGGCGTCTCCGACTTCCTCTTCCTCTCGCGCGACT
>DASVSK010000289.1:0-3248 GCA_036388135.1 Pyrinomonadaceae bacterium
CTCGGGGCGGCGGCGCTCGCCGCGGCGTCCGTGGCGGTGCTCGGGTGGCCGGTGCTCTCGGGCGCGGACACGGCCTCGTCGCTCACGGGCTTCTACGGCACGGTGAAGGTTGACGGCTTCGCGGTCGTCTTCAAGCTCATCTTCCTGCTGGGGGCGGCGCTGACGGTGGCGGTCTCGCTGCGCTACCTCGACGTGGAGGGCGAGCAGCGGGGCGAGTTCTACGCGCTCGTCCTGTTCGCCACCGTGGGGATGATGTTCCTCGCCTCGGGCTACGACCTCATCGTGCTCTACATCAGCCTGGAGCTGATGGCGCTCACCTTCTACGTGCTGGTCGGCTACGCGAGGCGCGACCGGCGCTCGAACGAGGCGGGGATGAAATACTTCCTGCTCGGCGCATTCTCCTCGGGCATCCTGCTCTACGGCATGTCGCTGCTGTTCGGCGTGGCGGGCTCGACCAACCTGGGCGAGATCGCGCCGCGCGTGGCGCAGGCCGCCTCCTCGGGGCAGGAGTTCGCGGGGCTCTCCCTGCGGCCGATGGTCATCCTGGCGATGATCGCGCTCGCGGCCGGGCTCTTCTTCAAGATCGCCGCCGTGCCGTTCCACATGTGGGCGCCGGACGCCTACCAGGGCGCGCCGACGCCCGTGACGGCCTTCCTCTCGACGGGGTCGAAGGCGGCGAGCTTCGCCCTGCTGGCGCGCATCTTCCTCGAAGCCCTCGGCGGGATGAGGGTCGACTGGGCCCCCCTGCTGGGGATAGTCGCGGCCGTCACCATCATGGTCGGCAACTGGGCGGCGGTGACGCAGGCGAACGCCAAGCGGCTGCTCGCCTACTCGTCGGTCTCGAACGCGGGCTACCTCCTGCTCGGCGTCATCGCGGCGAACCGGTACGGCTACACCGGGCTCGTCGTCTACCTCGTCGTCTACACCTTCATGAACGTCGGCGCGTTCGGCGTCATCATCGCGCTCCGCCGCCGCGGCGTCCTCGGCGACGAGGTGGACGACCTCACGGGCCTGGGGCAGAAGGCGCCGGGGATGGCGCTGATGATGGCGATCTTCATGCTCAGCCTGGGCGGCCTGCCCGCCACGGGCGGCTTCATCGGCAAGTGGTTTCTCTTCGGCGGCGTCATCGAGCGCGGCGCGGCCGAGGGCAAGGACTGGTACTACTGGCTCGCGGCGTGGGCGGCCGTCAACACGGTCGTCAGCTTCTACTACTACGTGCGCTTCATCCGCGCCATGTACATCGGCGACCGCGAGGCCGACGCCCGCCCGCTCTCGCTCTCCGCGCCGCTCCAGACCGCGCTCGTCGTCTGCGCCGTCTTCGTCATCCTCATCGGCGTCTACCCGCAGCCCCTCATCAACGTCGCGGGGGCCGTCGCGGGCGCGCTTGCGTCCGCCGGGCCGCTGGCGCTGAGGTGAGCCGGCGGGCTTAATTCCCGGGCACGAAATTTCCGGGCACGAACAAGGAGGCAGCCGTGGCAGGGGAGTTGGAGGGCAGGGCCGCGCTGGTGACGGGCGCGACTTCGGGCATCGGGCGCGCGACGGCGCTGCGCTTCGCCGAGGCGGGCGCGAGCCTCGCGCTCGTCGGCCGGGACAGGGGGGCGCTGGAGGAGGTGGCCGGCGAGATTTCCCGCGGCGGCCGGGGCGTGTTGAAAATTTACGCCGACGTGACGGACGAGGAGCAGGCGGCGAACGCCGTCCGGTCGGCGGTCGAAAACCTCGGCGGCCTCGACGTGCTCGTCAACGCGGCCGGCACCATCTCCAACGGCACGGTCGAGACGACGCCGCTCGGCGCGTGGGACGCGATGATGAACGTCAACCTGCGCTCGGTCTTCCACCTCATGCAGCTCGCCGCCCCGCACCTCGAAAAGCGCCCCGGCAACGTCGTCAACGTTTCGAGCGTGACGGGCCTGCGCGCCTTCCCCGGCGTGCTCGCCTACTGCGTCTCGAAGGCGGGCGTCGACCAGTTGACGCGCTGCGCCGCGCTGGAGCTAGCGCCCAAGGGCGTCCGCGTCAACGCGGTCAACCCCGGCGTCGTCGTCACCGAGATTCACAAGCGCGGCGGGATGGGCGCGGAGAAGTACGCGGACTTCCTCGAACACTCGAAGACGACGCACCCGCTCGGGCGCGTCGGCAGCGCCGACGAGGTCGCCGAGCTGATTCTGTTCCTCGCCTCTGACCGCGCCGCGTGGATCACGGGCGCGACCTACTCCATCGACGGCGGCCGCGCCCAGACCTGCGCGCGGTAGGGCGTTTGCCACCGCCCCGTGCTTCCAACAATAATCGAACCCAAAACCCCCCGCGGGCGGCGGGCGCGGGCATTTAAGGTGAGGAGGCGTCCACCGGTGTTTAAGAAAATTTCGTTGCTGGCTTGCTCCGCGCTCATGCTGTGCGCGACGTTCGGCGCGCAGGGGGGGCGGGCCGCCGCGCCCCAGGGTTACGTGGAGCCGGTGTCGCTCTTCCGCGTCCGCTGGGGCGGCGGCGTCTACGGGGGCAGCGTTATCCTGACCGTCGACCACTCGCAGGTCAGGGCCCTGGAGAAGCTCGAAGGGTTCGAGTCGGGCGTCATGGGCATGGTCTTCAACCGGCAGATGCCGAACACGCGGCCGCTCTACCGTCTTGCCAAGCAGGGCGGCAAGCCTTCGCCCGAGAGGTTCTACACCACGGACAAGGGTAAAGTTGACGACCTCGTCAACAACCACGGCTGGGCGTCGGAGGGGATTCTGTGCTACGTCTACAGCGGCATGGGCGGCGGGACTAAACCGCTCTACCACCTGTCAAAGTCGGGCGAGCACTTCTACACTACCAGCTCCTCCGAGATGAAAAAATACAGGGACGTGGCCGGCTACAAGGACGAGGGGGTCGAGGCGCAAATCCTGGAACAGCCGTTCGGGTGGGACGCCGATAACTGGATGTTCACCGACTCGGCCCCGGGCGCGGACGGGCCGAGGCCGGAGAGCTATGCGCTCGTCTGCCGCCGCGGCGAGGGCGCTTTGTTCGGCAAGGACGGCGTCTCCTTCAAATTCACCAAAGGCGACAAAAAGGCCGGCGTCGACCTCGCCGCGGGCGAGTGCGCCTGGCCCGACCGCAAGATGAGCGCCGCCGAGCCGGACGTGCTCCTCGCCCCCTTCACCAACTCCTTCGGCCACACTTCCGCGCACAGGGACGAGCAGTACTGGACGTTTAAGGTCTATAACGACGGGCGCGGGCGCATGGTCGTGACGGGTGCCGAGCCGGGCCGCCCGCCCGTG
>DASVSK010000290.1:0-1838 GCA_036388135.1 Pyrinomonadaceae bacterium
GCTCCGGTCTTCGCGCCGGCCTTCGCGTCACCCTTCGCGCCGCCCGCCGGCCCCGCGCGTCGCTCGACGGTCGAGGCGTAGGCGGCAGCGCCGCGCGCCACCACCGTCATCGGGTCGAGCGAGAAGTCGACGGGCGCGCCGAGGTGCGCGGCGAGCGCCTCGCGCACGCGCGGCGTCTGCGTCGGCCCGCCGACGAGCAGCACGCGGTCGAGGTCGGGGCCCTTCACGCGCGCGCCTTCGAGCGCCTCGTCGACGAGGCGCAGGCAACGCGCGACCAGCGGCTCGATCTCCGCTTCGAGCCGCGCGCGCGTCAGGGGCAGCTCCGCCTCGATGAGCCGCCCCTCGCGGTCTTCGCCGAGGTCGAGCAGGCCGACGAGCGTCTCGCCCGCGCTCGTCAGCTCTATCTTCGCGTACTCGGCGGCGAGCGTGAGCTTGCGGAGCAGGCGGTTCAGCTCCGCCGGCTCCGCGTCGGCGCGCGGCAGCGCGAACTGTTCGCTGAGGAAAGGCACGAAGACGTTCCGGACGAGCGCGCGGTCGATGTCCTTGCCGCCGAGGTGGTTGTCGCCGCGGTGTTCGAGGACGCCGAGGCGGCCGCCCCGCGTAGAGACCACCGCCACGTCGAGCGTGCCGCCGCCGAGGTCGAAGACGAGCCAGCGCTGGTCGCGCACGCCGGGCGCTGCGCCGTAGGCGACGGCCGCCGCGATGGGCTCCTGGAGCAGCGGGCACTCTTCGAGCCCGGCGAGCCCGGCCGCGCGCGCCGTCGCCTCGCACTGCAAGGCCGTGAAGGCCGCGGGGACGGTGACGCAGGCGGCGCGCGCCTCCTCGCCCGTCCGGCGGCGCGCGTCGGCGAGGAGCGACTTGAGCACCTCGGCCGAAATCTCCTCGGGCGTCATCACGCGCCCCGACGCGGGGAAGGTCTTCGCGTAGCGCTGCCCCATCAAACGCTTGACCTCCGACGCCACGTTGTCCGGGTCTTCCGCCAGCGCGTTGTAGGCCCGCCGCCCGACCAGAAGGCTCCCCGACTTCAGAACCCTGACGACCGACGGCGTGACGTTCATCTGGTCGTTGTTCTGGATGACGAGCGTCTCCCCGCCCGCCGCGCGCGCGACGCACGAGTTGGTCGTCCCCAGGTCGATGCCGAAGTCGATGTAAGCGCTCATACTGAGAGTAGACAGTAGACAGTAGTCAGTAGTCAGTAGAAAACCTTCGCAGTCACGTCGTCAGCGTGTCAGCGGCCGCCCGCATTGTGCGGAGCCTACTGACTACTGACTACTGACTACTGACTACTGTCTACTGTCTACTGTCTACTGTCTACTATTCCTCCTCACCACGACCTGGCCGTGGCGGACGACCGCGCCGCGGAAGAGGACGACGGGCGCGACCGTCTCGTCGATGACCTGCGACCCGGCGGGGAGCCCCGCGTCCTCGAACGCGTCGAGCACTTCGACGGCGAGCCCCGGCTCGTAAGCTTGGCCCGTCACGTCCAGGACTTCCAGCCCGAGGTCGCCCAGGAACTTACCTAGGCGGCGCGCGACGTGACGCGCCTGCGGCGAAGAGTCCTCCGCGCCGCCCGCGCGCCGCCCGAGCCGCCACCACTCGACGGCCAGCTCGGCCAGCGACGCGAGAGTCACGGGTAATGTCTGCGGCAGCTCGTCCGTCATCCGTCGTCCCTTCGCCGGCTCGACTCTTCGCCGGGTCAACATACAAGAATCTCGGCCCGGCGTGAAGACCCGCGCGGCGCTCACTCGCGCGGCGGCGCGTTGCGGTTCGGCGCGCGCTCGATGATTGTCGGCGGCGGCGGGATGACCTCTTCTTCGCGCGGCCGCCGCGCCCTCCTG
>DASVSK010000291.1:0-5124 GCA_036388135.1 Pyrinomonadaceae bacterium
CTCCGCGCCCGCGTGGGGGAAAATTTTTAAGGGGTTCAGGCGGCCGTGAGAGCGCGCTCAAGCTCGCGCGGCAGGGCGTCGAGGCCGGGTTTGAGGACGAAGCCCTGCGCGTCGCATTCGAGCGCCTTCTTCAGCCGCGAGGGGTGGTCGCCCGAGTAGAAGACGATGGGCGTCTCCTTGTCGAACTCGCGTATCCCTTCGCACAGCTCGGTGCCCGACCCGTCCCCGAAACGACTGTCGAGCAGGTAGAGGTCGAAACGCCCGCCGCGCGCCAGCGCCAGCCCCTCCTCCACGGTCTTCGCCGCCACCACCTCGTACCCCCAGGAGCCGAGCAGGTACGAGATGAGAAAACGCGTGTCCTCGTGGTCGTCTACAAAAAGAATGCGGGTGTTGTTGGTCAAAAGGTAACTCCTGGCTTCCGGGATTATTGCTGCGGCGGCGCGTGCGAGAAGTCGCGCGCCGTTCCGGTTTTGAGAAAAATTAGCAAAACTTTCGTGAAATTTCAACCCCCGAAGCGACACATTCGCCAGACTGTTAAACAATGCTCAAGAATTCCTCAAGGGGGCGCGCCTACGCTCGTCTCAGAGACTCCGGTTTAGGGAGAAAAGAATGAGGGACGAGGCGAACGACAACGTAAAGGGCAGGACGCCGCTGATGCTCGCGGCCTTCCGCGGGGACACCGCGGCCGTCATTAACCTTCTGGAGCGGGGCGCGGAGGTGAACGCGCGGGACAAGGACGGCGACACCGCGCTGATGTTCGCCGCCTACAGGGGGCACGCGCTGGTCGTCGCGCTGCTTTTGCAGTACGGCGCGAACGTCTACGCGAGGGCGCGCAACGGCTGGACGGCGAAGAAGGCCGCGCAGTCGGGCCTCCACCACCAGATTGCCGAGACGCTCAAGCGCGCCGAGATGGACGGCGCGCGGGAGGTCGTCTACCACGTCAACTGAAGCGCGGGGCGGGGGACGACACTTGGAAGTTCAGGCGCGCGCGAAGTCGATGAAGCCGCGCTCGGGGTCGGTCGAGAGCAGGCGGAGGCGGACGCGGTCGCCGACGTCGAGGCCGCGCTCGCCGCGCGTGATGCGGCCGTCGGCCTGCGGGCGCAGGAGCCGCGCGAAAGTCCCCTTCTCCTTGACGCCGGTGACGACGGCGTCGAACGTCTCGCCCACGCGCGCCGACAGCAGCGAGGCGGCCGCGACCTTGCGCATCCGCCGCTCGACCTTGCGGGCGGCCGACTCCATGCGGTTGCAGCGCTCGGCCACGCGCTCAAGCTCCTCGCGCGTGTAGGGCGCGGGCGCGCCCGCGGCGGCGGCCTTGAGGCAGCGCTGCGTGACGAGGTCCGGGAAGCGGCGGTTGGGCGCGGTCGAGTGCGTGTAGTCGTGGACGGCGAGGCCGAAGTGCCCGTCCTGGTCGAGCCCCGGGGCCTCGACCATGTAGTCGCCCGGCCCCATCATCTTCAGGATCGAGAGTGACAGCTCGGCGTAAGAGCCGGGGTCGGCCTCGCGCCGGCGCGACATGAAGTCGGAGAGGGCGCGCGGGTCGGGCTCGGGCGGCAGCTCCTCGCCGAGCGCGGCGGCCGTCTCGACCATGCGCGGCCAGCGCTCGGGCGCGCGCACGACGCGCCGGAGCGACGTCACGCCCCCGGCTTCGAGCAGCTCGGCCATCGAGGTGTTGGCCGCGATCATCAGGCTCTCGATGATGACCTGCGCGCGGTTGTGCCGGCGCTCGTCGAGACGGATGACGCGCCCCTTGTCGTCGAGGACGGGCACGAACTCGTCCCTCTCCAGCTCCAGCGCGCCGCATCGGCGTCGCAGCGCGTGCAGGGCGCGCGCGATCTCGTCCTGTAGCCTGACCTGTCCCTCAAGACCCTCGACATTTTTGACGGCCTCGGGCTCGGGGCCGCGCCCTTCGAGCCACGCGCCGGCCGAGTCGTAGTCGAGCTTGGCGCGGTTGCGCACCAGCGCGCGGTAGACCTGCTCGGCGCGGGCGTCGCCGCCCGCGGTCACCGACAGCTCCATGACGACGGCGAGGCGGTCTTGGCCCTCGACGAGCGAGGTGAGGTCGGTCGAGAGTTTTTCGGGCAGCATCGGGAAGACGTGCGCGGGCGTGTAGACCGAGACGGTGTTGGCGGCGGCGTGGCGGTCGACGGCCGAGTCTTTGGGCACGAACGCGTCGACGTCCGCGATGCCGACGAACACGCGGTAGCCGCCCGCCTCGCGCACGGCGTACTCCACCTGGTCGAGGTCGCGCGACTCGCGGTTGTCGATGGAAGACCAGAGCAGCCCGCGCAGGTCGCGCACGCCGGGGTCGGCCGCCGCGAGCCTCCCGGCGCGCTCGGCCTCCGGCAGCTCGCGCTCGACCTCGGCGGGGAAGTCCGGCTCGAAGCCGGCGTCGGCGACGGCCCCGCGCGCTATCCGGCGCAGGTCTGGCGTGTGTCTTTCGCGCATCCCCGCGGCTAGTCCTTGAGGATGAGGACGAGTTCGGTCTGGATGGGCTGCCCCGTGACCTCGATGTCGCCGTCGCCGACGTAGAGGTCGATCTCGGAGCGGACGCCGAAGTTGCCGGGCAGGTAGACGCCGGGCTCGATGGAGAAGCAGGTGCGCGGGATGATGCGGCGCGAGTCGCGCGTTTCGAGGTTGTCGATGTGCGCGCCGTTGCCGTGAACCTCCTCGCCGATGGAGTGGCCGGTGCGGTGCGTGAAGTACTCGCCGTAGCCGGCGCGGTCGATGACGCCGCGCGAGACGTCGTCCACCTCCGCGCCCTTTATCTCGCGGCCGGCCTTCACGTTCTCGCGGACGAACTCGATGGCGGCGTCGCGGGCGTCGCGGACGACGGTGAAGACTTTGACGTGCTCCTCCGACGGCTCGTCGCCGACGAAGCCCGTCCAGGTCTGGTCGGCGTAGACCGCGCCGGGGGCGTCGAGCTTGGCCCAGACGTCGAGCAGGAGGAAGTCGCCGCGGCGGATGGGCGAGAACTTCTCGGCGTTCGGCTGGTAGTGCGGGCTGGCGGCGTTGGCGTTGACCGAGACGATGGGGTGGTCGTCGTTGCAGGTCATGCCCAGCTCCTCGAAGCGGCGCACCATGTACTGCTGGATGTCGTACTCGGTGACGGGCTCGTCCGCCCTTATCCTGCGCCCGACCTCTGCGAAAGCCTCCTGGATGATGTCGTGGATGTTGTCGGCGGCGGTGACGTGCGAGTCGTACTGCCCGCTCGTCCAGACGGCCTCGAAGAGCTGGACGAGGTCGGCGCTCGTCACGGGCTCCGCGCCGAGCGAGCGCACCAGCTCTATCGTGCCGGCGTCGACGCGCGAGACGTAGGGGATGTCGCCGGAGGGCGAGTACTGCATCGCGATGCGCGGCGCGCGCCCGGCGGCCCCGGCCGAGGCGAGAGCGTCGCGCACGTGCTCGTGGAGCCGCGGCCAACTGCTGTAGACGAGCCTGCGCCCCGGCAGCAGGTCGAGCTTGCCCTGCTCGATGGCGTGGTTGATGCGGACGGGCTCGCCCTCGGCGGGGACGAAGTAGAACCAGCGGCGCGTCGAGAACTGTTTGGGGTCGAGCTTGAGGATGCGGTAGGCGAGCGGGTCGCTCTGGCGGAAGTCGTAGAAGAGCCAGCCGTCGAGCCCCGCCTCGCGGAGCGCCCCCTGTATCTCGCCCACGCGCGCGGCGTTCGCGCCGTCTGCGGTCGTCGTCATGTGTTGATCGAGTCCCCTTCCGGAGTTTATTTTGCGGCGTATTATGTTCCATCCGCGCCCCGCGCACAAACGGAAAGTAGACAGTAGTCAGTAGACAGTAGCCAGTAGAAAATCCTTCGTCGGCGAATCGTCCGGTTGTCAGCTTCGACGCCCGTCGGGCGGAGCCTACCGTCTACCGTCTACTGTCTACTGTCTACTTTCCGGCCGACAACTTGTTTGCCTTCGCCCGTCATCCATGTATCATGTCGGGGAACACTCGACAGCACGCCCCCTTCAAAGTTCTGCCAGACCCAGTCTCGGAGGAGTAATCAAAGATGAGCGCACCGATAGACCACACCGGCGCGAGCCGCACTGACACGTCCGACACTTCGGGCTTCGGCGGTCACCCGCGCGGCCTGTCCACACTCTTCTTCACGGAGATGTGGGAGCGTTTCTCTTACTACGGGCTGCGCCCGCTGCTGGTGCTCTTCATGTCGGCGGCGCTCATGGAGGGCGGTTTCGGCTTCGACCGCGGCCAGGCGTCGGCCATCGTCGGCATCTACGGCGCGAGCGTCTACCTGGCGTCGCTTCCCGGCGGGTGGATCGCCGACCGCCTGCTGGGCCTGCGGCGCGCGATCCTCTACGGGGCCGTCTGCATCTCGGCCGGCCACATCGCCATCGGCCTCTCGGCGTTCGCGGGCGGGAAGCTGGCCTTCTTCCTCGGGCTCATCCTCATCGTCTGCGGGACGGGGCTCTTGAAGCCGAACATCTCGGCCATCGTCGGCGACCTCTACCCGGAGGGCGGCGCGCGGCGCGACGCGGGCTTCTCGATCTTCTACATGGGCATCAACGTCGGGGCCTTCGCCGGGCAGCTCGTCACGGGCTTCCTCGGCGAATCCGTCGGCTGGCACTGGGGCTTCGGCGCGGCGGGCGTCGGCATGCTCATCGGCCTCGCCGTCTTCGCCACGCGCGCGCGCGGGACGCTCGGCGACATCGGCATGCACCCGACCCGGCACCCGGACGCGGCGGTGCAGGCGCGTCAGGAGGCGCGCGTGAAACTGGTGCTCGGCGCCGGGGTCGGCATACTCGCCCTCGTCATCGTGCTGGCGGCGCTGGGCGTCATCACGCTCGACGCGCAGGTCATCGGCCAGTACATGACCTTCGTGCTGGTCGGCCTCGCCGTCCTCTTCTTCGCCTACGTCTTCATCGCGGGCGGGCTCGACGCCGACGAGAAGAAGCGCGTGCTGGTCATCGCCGTGCTCTTCGTCTTCGCCGCCGTCTTCTGGTCGGCCTTCGAGCAGGCCCCGACCTCGCTCAACCTCTTCGCGCGCGACTTCACGGAGCGCAACGTGGGCGGCTTCGAGGTGCCGGCGACGTGGTTCCAGTCGATCAACTCGGCCTTCATCATCCTGCTCGCGCCCGTCTTCGCCGCGCTCTGGACGGGGCTCGGCTCGAA
>DASVSK010000292.1:0-3753 GCA_036388135.1 Pyrinomonadaceae bacterium
CGACGCCCGGCGTCCGACATCCGGCCTCTGACATCCGCCCTTATGCAATTCGTAAAATTCCACGGCTACGGCAACGATTATCTCGTCTTCGAGGCGTCCGAACTCCAGGGCGCGGGCTTGAGCGACGGCTTCGAGCGTTTAGGCTCGGGCGAGCCGTTCCCGGAGTTTGTGCGGCGCGTGTGCGACCGCCACTTCGGGGCCGGGTCGGACGGCGTCGCCGTGGTCGAGCCGCTGGGCGCGGGGGCCGGGGCCGACTTCCGCCTGCGCATCTTCAACCCGGACGGGGGCGAGGCCGCCATGTCCGGCAACGGCTCGCGCTGCGCCGTCGCATACGTCCACTTTCAGGGTCTTTGGTCGGAGGAGGTGCTGCGCTTCGCGACGCGCGCCGGGGTCAAGCGTTACTCCCTGCGCGGCCGCCCCGCCCCCGGCATCTTCCGCTTCGAGGCCGAGATTGGCCGCCCGCTCTTCGACAGCGCCTCGGTGCCCGTGCTGACCTCACAGCCGCTCGCCGAGGTGCGCGACTACCCGCTCGCGCTCGAAGGCGGCGAGACCGTCCGCGTCACCGCGCTCCAGATGTGCAACCCGAACTGCTGCGCCTTCGTCGACGACCTTGAGCGCGCCGACTGGCGGCGGCTCGGCCGGATAATCGAGTCGCACGCGGCCTTTCCCGAGCGCACCAACGTCGAGTTCGTACGCGTGCTCGACCGCCAAAACATAGAGGCGCGCGTCTGGGAGCGCGGCGCGGGCGAAACGCTCTCCTCCGGGACGGGCGCGTGCGCCGCGGCCGTCGCCTCCATCATCGGCGGCCACACAGATCGCCACGTCCGCGTCTCGATGCCCGGCGGCCTGCTCGAAGTCCTCTGGCGCGAAGACGGCGAAGTCCTCCTGACGGGCACCGCCAACGTCCTGTATCGGGGCGAGTGGCTGGGCGGGAAGGGGACGGAAGGCGTGGGCGGTTAATGACTGAAGAGACAGGAGTTCGTCCGGCGACGTACGCTTAAAAAACGGCCCCGCCAGTCCTCTTTCGGTACGGTTTTTAGGGCACATTGCGTGTAGACGCAAGCTAAGTCCCGTGTTATCTTCTCTTACATGACAAGCGGACTTTGTGTTCGCTTGTCATTCTTTTTGTACGAGAACCTTTCAGCGCTCCGCAACAAGGACATGGGTTCCCCACTCCGGCTGACTCTTCACACTCCTAGAGCCGGAGGTCGAGGACGGGAGGTTACTTACCTACTCGCGCGCCGCTGAAAGACTTTGAATCGGTAGGAGGACCGAATGAGTAGACCCCTGATCGGGGGGAGTGCGGCCGCGGCCGTGCTTCTCTCAGCTTCTATGCTCTTTTTAGCCCAGACTTCGCTCGCAGAGCCCCTCGGACAAGTTCCCCTGGAGGTTGAGCAAACGGGCACGGAAACGACGCAGACGACCGACGCCGCCGAGGCAGCCGACGTCGAAGAGAACAAGGCGGGCGCGGCCGCCGCGAAAGCACCGAGGGCCGCAGTTGACAAATCAGAGGCCGAAGCCGGAACACAGGCTTCTTCCCCGGCGGTGGCCTTCACGGCCACGGCCTACAGCCTCCAGGGACGTACCGCGAGCGGCGGGGGCGTCAGGCGCGGCATCATCGCGGCAGACCGTAAAGTCCTGCCCATCGGGACACGCGTCAGGCTCGAAGCGGGCTCTTACAGCGGCGAGTACCTGGTCGCCGACACCGGCGGCGCCGTTCGCGGCCGCAAGATTGACATCTGGATGCCCAGCACCGGCGAGGCCATGCGTTTCGGCCGCCGCCCCGTAAAGCTGACCGTCCTGACGCGTACGCGCCCGCGGACGACCGCGCCGCGCGCCGGTAATTAAACGACAGACGAATAAACACTTCGACTTGTGAAGAGTGTCGAAGCCGCGGGGCCGCCGTCGACGAAAGACGGCGGCCTCGACTTTTCCACATGTGAAAAACTTGTGAAAAAGGGCGGACGTTCCCGACGTCGAGCGGTCGAAATTACGCGCCTAGTCGCGGCCGAGGCTTGCGGCCGGCGTCGGCCGCGTTTAAGATTCCGCGCGGTTGAAAACGGCTAACCAAACCACACACGTCCCACGCCCAGCCGTGCTCGTCGAAGTCCGGCGCGGCCCCGTCGTCGAGTCGCGCCACCGCGGCCACGTCGCCGCCGTGGACGGCGAAGGCCGCCTCGTCGCCACCCTTGGCGAGCCGGAGACGGTCACCTACCTGCGCTCCTCCGCCAAGCCCTTCCAGGCCGTCCCCGTCATCACGAGCGGCGCGGCAGACCGCTTCGGACTGACCGACGCCGAGCTGGCCGTCGCCTGCGGCTCGCACAGCGGGGAAGACCTACACGTCGGCGTCGTCGCGCGGATGCTCCAAAAGGTCGGCCTCGACGAGAGCTTTCTGAAGTGCGGCGTCCACGACCCTTTCGACCGCGCGACCGCCGAGCGGCTGCGCCGCCACGGCGAGAGCCCCGGCGTGCTGCGCAACAACTGCTCTGGCAAGCACACCGGGATGCTCGTCCTCGCGCGCCACCTCGACGCCCCGCCCGAGGCTTACGACGACCCCGCCGGCCCCGTCCAGCAGGCCATACTCCACACCGTCTCGCAATTCTCCGGCGTTCCCGCCGAGGAGGTGGCTCTCGGCACGGACGGCTGCGGCGTCCTCGTCTTCGGCGTTTCTGTGTACACGATGGCGCTCATGTACGCGCGGCTGGTCGCGCCCGCCGCGGGCTTCGACGAACCGGCGGGCGGCGCGTGCGCGCGGCTCGTCACGGCCATGACTCAATACCCGGAGCTGGTCGGCGGGACGGTCGAACGCTTCGACACGGAGGTCATGCGCGCCGTAAGGGGGCTCGTCGTCTCGAAGATCGGCGCGGAGGGCGTCTACACGGCGGGCGTCCTGCCGTGCGAAAGGTGGCCGAAAGGGCTCGGGCTCGCGTTCAAAATCGAGGACGGGGAGGACAAACGCGCTCGCTCGACCATCGCCATCGAGTCGCTGAGACAGCTAGGTGTACTGGATGAGGACGCGAAAAAATCCCTCTCACCCTACGCGAGTTTCCCCATACTCAATCATCGTAGTGAAAAAGTTGGCGAAATTCGGGCTACTTTTGAACTTACATGGGCGTAAGTGTACGGTTGTGAACTAGAGTAAAATTTGACCGTGTAAAATAATAGTTCATCGTCTCTTTGTGGAGTACCAAATATATGCACCTCCGGCAGTCGGAAATTACCTCTTGAATGAGGTGGCGAATGGGAAGAGAAATTTTTTATTCCCGGCTTTTTCGGGAGAAATTTGCCGAGCCGAAAATTTCCGGATAAAGGAAATAAGTCGGTGGCACGGTCGTTGCAAAAGCTAAGAACAGAATAAATGTAAGGGGTAAATAGAGTTATCGGGTCAGGCTCGGAGACGGCAGTGAGCGAAAGCTTTGGGGGAGGTTTTCTCTCACTTCTTGCTGGTGACAACTCTTTGGGGGAACAGAGGTGGTTGTCAGCATAGTCGTCGAAGGCCATCAATTAGCGGGTTACTGATTCCGTTTCTGTAGAGGTTTGGGGGAGCCTCGCAGTAAAGATCAGTAACCCGCATATTTGTGTCCGGTCGCTCTGTTAGCAAAAAAGCGCCGTGAGTTTCGACTCACGGCGCTTTTTTGCTGTCCGCGTGAAGGGCTGCGGGCGGCCTTCGTTTCCCGACTTTAAAATTCTCAGTCCCCGGCGGGCTTGAGCAGCTTCGCCGCCGACGGCGGGGTGTTCAGGTCTTCGATGTTG
>DASVSK010000293.1:0-3312 GCA_036388135.1 Pyrinomonadaceae bacterium
GAGCGCGGGATGTTCCCCGGGCAACTGGAGCGCGCGGCGGCCGACGTGCTGGTCACGGTCTGGGACGAGGAGTCGGTCAAAGACTCGCTCGCCTTCGCCGCGGAGCTGCGACGCGAGGAGCCGCGCCTGCGCGTGGACGTCTACCCGGAGGCCGACAAGCTCGGCAAGCAGCTCAAGTACGCTTCGGCGCGGGGCGTGTCCTTCGTCGCCGTCATCGGCGACGACGAGCGGGCGCGCGGCGAGGTCGCGCTCAAGGAGATGTCGGGCGGCGGGCAGGAGACGGTCGCCCGCGGGCACGCCGCGGCGATACTTTTCGAGAGGCTGTACGGGGGCGGGGTCCGCCCCCCGTCGGCACCGGCCGCGGGCGGGGCGTCGCCGCCGCCGCGGGATTAAAGAAGCGAATTCTGATTCACAGTTGATAGAGATGAGGACTTAATGGCTGCTCTTGACCACCTGGGGGAACTGGAACGCACGCACTCGTGCGGGCAACTGCGCGCGGAGGACGCGGGCAAGACCGTCGTGCTGATGGGCTGGGTCGCGGTGCGCCGCGACTTCGGGCCGCTGACCTTCGTCGATCTGCGCGACCGCGACGGAATCACGCAGATAGTCTTCGACGCCGAGGAGGCGCAGGGCGCGCACGCGCGCGCCAAGGAGGTGCGCGGCGAGTACGTCATCGCCGTGACGGGCGAGGTCGTGCTCCGCGACGAGTCGGCGCGCAACCCGAAGCTCGGGACGGGCGAGGTCGAGGTGCGCGCGCGCGAAGTCCTCGTCCTCAACGAGGCGCGCACGCCGCCCTTCCAGCTCGACGCGCCGCCCGACAAGCTCGCCGCCGAGGACGTTCGGCTCAAGTACCGCTACCTCGACCTGCGCCGCCCCTTCTTCCAGAACGTGCTACGCCTGCGCGCCCGGACGGTCGGCGAGATTCACCGCTACATGGACGAGCAGGGCTTCACGGAGATAGAGACGCCCATCCTCATCAAGTCGACGCCCGAGGGCGCGCGCGACTACGTCGTCCCGTCGCGCCTCCACGCCGGGCGCTTCTACGCGCTCCCGCAGTCGCCGCAAATCTTCAAGCAGATTTGCATGATCGCGGGGCTCGACAAGTACTACCAGATCGCGCGCTGCTTCCGCGACGAAGACCTGAGGGCCGACCGCCAGCCCGAGTTCACGCAGCTCGACGTCGAGTTCAGCTTCGCCACGCGCGAGCAGGTCTACAGGCTCGTCGAGGGGCTGCTCGTGCGCGTCTTCCGCCTCGTCGGCGCGGAGCTGCCCACGCCCTTCCCGCGCCTCTCCCACGCCGAGGCGATGCGCCGCTTCGGCAGCGACAAGCCCGACCTGCGCTTCGGGATGGAGCTGCAAGACCTGCGCGACGGCGTGGAGGGGACGGCGTTCGCGCCCTTCGCGTCGGCGGTCGAGCAGGGCGGCCAGGTCAAGGGGCTGGTCGTCAAGGGCGGCGCGCACCTCTCGCGCAAACAGCTCGACGAGTTGCAGGAGGTGGTGAAGCGCTACGGCGCGGGGGCGCTCGCGTGGGTCAAGCTCGGCGACGAGCTTTCGTCGTCGCTGCTGAAGGCGCTCGGCGACGAGGCCGTGACGCGCCTCGCGTCGCGGGCCGGGGCGGAGAAGGGCGACGCGCTGCTCGTCGTCGCGGGCAAGGGTTCGGTGGTCGCCTCCTCCCTCGGCGCGCTGCGCAACGAGGTCGCGCGGCGGGAGAAGTTAATCAGGCCGAACGAGTTCGCGCCGCTGTGGGTGACCGAGTTCCCGATGTTCGAGTACAGCGAGGAGGACGGCCGCCACTACCCGATGCACCACCCGTTCACCTCGCCGGTGGACGAAGACCTGGCAGACTTCGAGCGCGCGGTCGAGGGCGGCGAGACGCACCTGCTCTCGGGGTTGCGCGCCAAGGCTTACGACGCCGTCGTCAACGGCATCGAGGTGGCGGGCGGCTCGATAAGAATCCACCGGCGCGACGTGCAGCGGCTCGTCTTCAAGGCACTGGGCCTGACCGAAGAGAAGGCGCGCGAGCGCTTCGGGTTCTTCCTCGACGCCCTCGAGTACGGCACGCCGCCGCACGGCGGCATCGCCGCGGGGCTGGAGCGCACGCTGATGGCGCTCACCGGCATCGACAACATACGCGACCTGATGGCCTTCCCCAAGACGGCCTCGGCCGCCGACCTGATGATCGACGCCCCCGGCGCGATAGACCCGCACCAGCTCGAAGAGCTGCACATCGGCATCGAAGGGGACTGAGGGCACGCGCATGACCGAGGCGAGAACAGCGACGGGCGTCGAAGCGAAAGACCGCGCGCTGCGCGAGCACCTGCTCTACCTTCTGCGGGGCGGCGGCGCGCACGTCAAGTTTGAAGAGGCGTTGAAAGACTTCCCCGCGGAACTCTACAACGCGCGCACCGCGGGCGTGCCCTACACGCCCTGGCAGTTGCTCGAACACATGCGCGTCGCTCAGTGGGACATACTTGAGTTCAGCCGCTCGGCCGCGCACGTCTCGCCCGACTGGCCCGAAGGCTACTGGCCGGACAAGTCCTTCGAGGCCGGCACGGACGACTGGCGGCGGAGCGTCGGGCGGTTCCGCGAAGACCTGCGCGAAGTCGAGGCGCTGGTCGAGGACGAGTCGAACGACCTCTACGCCGCGATTCCGCACGGCGAGGGGCAGACGCTCCTGCGCGAGGCGCTGCTCGTCGCCGACCACAACGCCTACCACCTCGGCGCGCTCGTCACGCTCCGCCGCGCCCTCGAAGCCGCGCGCGACGCGGGCGCGTGAGCGATCTCTGACGTGCCGCGGGCCGACTTCCCGCTTACGCGGGCGCTGGCCGAGGAGATGTGCGCGCACGCGCGCGCACGCGCCCCGGAGGAGTGTTGCGGGCTGCTCGGCGGGGGCACGGACGCCGCGCGCTCGGCCTACCCGCTGCGCAACGTCGCGCGCCGCCCCGAGGTCGCGTACGAGGCCGCGCCCGAAGAACTCTTCGAGGCGCAGCGCCTGATGCGCGCGCGGGGCGAGAGTCTGTCGGCCGTCTACCACTCGCACCCGCGCTCGGCGGAGCCCGAGCCCTCGGCCGCGGACGTGCGTCTCGCCTTTTACCCTTCGGCCGTCTACTTCATAATCGGCTTCGACGCCGCGGGCGCGTGCGTCCTGCGCGCCTTCCGCATCTCGGAGCGCGAGGGGCGCTGGGAGCGAGCCGGCGTGGCGGTCGAGTGAGCAGGGGAGAGAACCCGCGCCGCGCGCGCGACGTAAGAACATCCATGCCCGATAAGAGGAACAAGTACGACACCGACCCGCTCGACCCGGACTTCGTGCGC
>DASVSK010000294.1:0-5643 GCA_036388135.1 Pyrinomonadaceae bacterium
CATCCAGCGCCGTCCGGAGGACAGCGGCAGGAGCGACGCGTCGAGGTCCGCCACGACCATCGCGTCGCCGATCGCCCGCGTCTCGGCGATGATCTCCCCGTAGGGGTCGAGCACCATCGCGTTGCCCGTGCGGATCTCGTCGTCGTCCGGGCCGACGCCGTTGGCGAACAGCAGGAACATGCCGTTGTCGTGCGCGCGCGAGGGGAGCCAGCGCATCAGCCACCCGCGCCCCTTCGGCCCGCGCATCTCGGCTTCGATGGCCGCCGGGTCTTCCGCGCGCCGCTCCCAGAGCGCCGGGTCGATGGCCCCCATGGCGCGCGGGCTGCGCGAGCGGCAGCCGCCCGTCTGGTGGGGCGCGAGCAGCACCTCCGCGCCCATCAGCGCCGTGACGCGCGCGTTCTCGACGATGTTGTTGTCGTAGCAGATGAGGACGCCGACCCTGCACCCGTGCGGGGTGTCGAAGACCGTGTAGGAGTCGCCCGAACTCATGTGCGGCCCCTCGAAGGCGTGGAGCTTGCGGTGGCAGGCGGCGCGGCCGTCGGGCATCGCGACCACGTAGCTGTTGTAGAGCGAGCCGTCCTCCGCACGCTCGATGAGGCCCGCCCCAATCGTCATGCCGTGCTCGCGCGAGAGCGACAGCAGCAGCCCGGTCGAAGGGCCCGCGGGCACGGGCTCCGCCAGCGCGTCCACGTCCTCGCGCGACAGGTTGCGGACGTGCCAGTAGCCTGTGATGCACATCTCTGGGAACGCGATCAGCTCGACCCCGGCCCGCGCCGCGCGCTCGACGAAGGCGGTGAGCTTGCCCAGGTTGGCACGCTTGTCTCCGGGGGAGTGTTGAAACTGGACGGACGCGGCTCTTATGTTCCTCATGTGACGCAAGTATAAGGTTTCGCCGTCGGGCGGTGAAACGTCTGACGCCGGGGGCGCGTCGCGCCCGCGGCACGCGCTGGGCGTCGACGCTAGACGAGGTGTTTGTCGTACCCCGCCGCGACCAGCTCCTCGTAGGCCGCCCAGACGTCGTCGGGAATCTCCTGCGGGACTTGAAACCCCTTCGCCGGGTAGAGCTTGATGCGCTGGAGGTCACCCGCCATGATGCTGACGACGTCGTCGGCCGACAGGTCGGGGTTGCTGTATTCGCTCAGGTACTCACCGAACGAAGCCTGTGGGGAGGTGACGACCGCCTCCTTCTCGGGCCAGAACTTCCTGAAGGTGGCATAACTCCTGCGCTCCATGTAGGGCTTTTGAACCAGAATGAAGCTCGACGGGTCGAGCCCGCGCTCCGCCAGCAGCCTCTTCGTAAACAGGACGTTCTCGCCCGTGTTCGTCGAGCGGTTCTCGACCAGCATGCGCCCCTCCGGCACGCCCATGCCCAGCGCGACCTTCGCGAACTGTTCGGCCTCGGGCTCGCTCCACATGCCGCGCGTGATGGAGCCCAGCCCCCCCGAGAAGATGAGCAGCGGGGCCCAGCCTTCCAGAAAAAGCTGCGCGCCCCTCTCCGCCACCCTCTTGTCGTAACTGCAAAGCACGAGGATGGCGTCCGCCTTCTCCAGGCGGTGGTTCATGTGGTGGTAATGCCAGAGCTTCTCGGCGAGGCCGCGTATGCGCTCGTCCATACTTGTCCGTCGACACGGTGTTGATTAACGCCCGACGCCGCATCTTGACTCAAGACGGGCGGGGCGGCAAGCCGCCGTGCGCCGTGCGCGGCGATAGTTGTTGACTCGCGCGGTCGGCGGGCATACGATACCCGCGCCTTAAACGCCCCCTTCGTCTTCGCGTTCATCCCTGCGCCAGTCTCCTTTCGGCCGCCCGGGTGAGATTATGAGACTCCAGAGTTTCGCGCCACATACGCCCTGACTCCACCCGCATGATGCGAAAATTCAACCCCGCCGCGGCGCTCCTGTGCTGCCTCGCCATGTCGGCGTGTGTGGCCCTCCGGCCCGCCGCCGCGCAGACACGCCGGCCGAACGTCGTCTTCGTCATCACGGACGACCAGCGATGGGACTCGCTCGGCGCGACCGGCCACCCCTTCGCGAAGACGCCGCACATCGACAGGCTCGCGCGCGAGGGCGTCCTGTTCCGCAACTTCTTCGTGACCACGCCGCTGTGCTCGCCCAGCCGCGCCAGCTTCCTGACGGGGCAGTACGCGCGCAGGCACCGCGTCGTCAACAACGACCGGCTCGGCCAGGACGTCATCAGCCACACGCTGGAGACCTTCCCGCGCCGCCTGCGCGAGTCGGGCTACGAGACGGCCTTCGTCGGCAAGTGGCACATGGGGTTCGACGACTCGCGCCGCCCCGGCTTCGACCACTGGGTCAGCTTCAAGGGGCAGGGCACGTACATCGACCCGGTGGTCAACGTCGACGGCCGTCAGCTCCAGCTCGACGGCTACATGACCGACATCCTCAACCGCCGCGCGCTGGATTTCGTCAACCGCCCGCGCTCGAAGCCGTTCCTGCTCATCCTCGCCCACAAGGCGCTCCACGTCCCCTACCTGCCCGCGAGGCGGCACGAGTCGCTCTACGGCGGCGCGAGGCACGTCCCGCCCGCCTCGGCCGACGAAGACCTTTCGGGGAAGCCGGTGCTGCGCCGCTCGGTCGAGCCGGCGGACTGGGCCGCCGTCGAGGGCGTCGCCCCGGAGCCGCCGGAGTCGCGGCGCGGCCGCGGGCGTGACCGCGACTCGGTGGTGCGCGACCAGTTGCGGACGCTGGCGGCCGTGGACGAGGGCGTCGGCCGACTGCTCGGCGCACTGCGCGGCCGCGGCCAGCTCGACGACACGGTCTTCATCTTCACCAGCGACAACGGCTACCTGCTCGGCGAGCACGGGCAGTTCGACAACAAGCGCTTCGCCTACGAGGAGTCCATCCGCGTGCCCTTCATCCTCCGCTACCCGAGGCTGGCCGCCGCGGGCCGGACGGTCGACGCGCTGACGCTGAACATAGACGTTGCGCCGACGCTCCTCGACCTCGCCGGCGCGGGGCCGCTGGAGGAGGCGCAGGGCCGCTCGCTCACGCCGCTGCTGCGCGGCGTGCGGGCGGGGTGGCGCGAGTCGTTCCTCGCCGAATATTTTCTTGAGAAGGTGGCCCCGCGCGCGCCCACGTGGCAGGCCGTGCGGACGTCCCGCTGGAAGTACATCAGCTACGCGGGGCTGGAGGGGATGGACGAACTCTACGACCTGCAAGGCGACCCGCAGGAGACGCGTAACCTGTTCAACGACCCGGCCGCGCGCGAAGACCTGGCGCGGATGCGGGAGGAGCTAGAACGGCTGGCGCGGGCGGCGCGCTGACGTGCGAAAGGCGGCTGTTTCAGCCTTCCGTCGCCCACCCGGGACGCGCCTCAACGCGCCGAAAACTTGTAGACGGTCGTCGTCCTGTACCTGCCGCCCCGCCTCAACACCGCCGAGGGGAAGTCGGGCTTGTTCGGGGAGTCCGGGTAGTGCTGCGTTTCGAGGCAGAAGCCCGTGCGCCGGCCGTAGGGTCTCCCGCTCTTGCCGGCGACGGTGTCCAGGTAGTTGCCGGTGTAGAGCTGCACCCCCGGCTCGGTAGTCCACACCTCCAACACGCGCCCCGTCGTCGGCTCGTGCACCCGCGCCGCGCGCCTGAGCGTCCCGGCGCGCCCCCTGACGACGAAGGTGTGGTCATATCCCGCGCCGAACTTAATCTGTTCGTCGTCGGCCTCGATGCGCGCCCCGATGGCGGCCGGCCGGGTGAAGTCGAACGGGGTGCCGCGCACCGGGCGCAGCTCGCCGGTCGGGATCGCGGTCGCGTCGGACGGGAGGAAGCGGTCGGCGTAGAGCGTCAGGCGGTGTCCGAGGATGTCGCCGCTCCCCTCGCCCGCGAGGTTGAAGTAAGCGTGGTTCGTCAGGTTGACGACCGTGTCCTTGTCGGTCGTCGCGCTGTAGTCAATTCGCAGCTCGTTCGCGTCTGTGAGCGTGTAGACGACCCTCACCCGCAGCGTGCCGGGGTAGCCCTCCTCGCCGTCCGGGCTCACGTAGGTCAGCTCAAGCGCCGACCCGTTGCGAACCCTGAGCGGGCGCGCGGCCCACAGCACCTTGTCGAACCCGCGCACGCCTCCGTGCAGGTGGTTCGGGCCGTTGTTGGCCGCCAGCTTGTACTCGACGCCGTTCAGCGTGAAGCGCCCGTTCGCGATGCGGTTCGCGTAGCGCCCGACGACCGCGCCGAGGTAGAAGTTGCCCGCGAGGTAGCCCTCCATGCCGTCGAAGCCGAGCACCACGTCGGCGAAGCGCCCCGCGCGGTCGGGCACCTTCAGCGAGACGAGGGCCCCGCCGTAGTTGGTTATCCGCGCCTCGGCCTTGCGGCGGTTGGTCAGCGTGTAGACGTCCACGTCCTTGCCGTCCGGCGACTTGCCGAAACTCTCCCTCCGCTGCGCCGCGGCCGGTGCCGCCAGCACGCACAGAAGAACGATTGCCGCGCACGCGGCCGCAAACGAAGACATTCTTCCCACTTTCATCTAGATGAGTTCTCCGAAAGACCCGCCCCCGCGCGAACCGCCCGCGGGCCGCGTGGCTGGGGGACGGGGCACGCGGTCGGCTACCGTTTGAGACTTCACTCCGCAGAGGGCGCGGCGTACGTGTGCGGGCGGCCTTCGCCGGGGAGGTACGCCTCCCCGACGGCGAGGCGCATGATGTTCTCCTCGGTGCAGTCGCGCCTCTCCAGAATGCCCGTCAGCTTCCCCTCGTGCATGACGGCCACGCGGTCGCTGACGTTGATGACCTCTTCCATGTCGCTCGAAATCATCAGGACGGCGACCCCCTCCGCGGCGAGACGGCGCATCAGCTCGTAGATTTCGGCCTTCGCCCCGACGTCGATGCCGCGCGTCGGCTCGTCGAAGATAAGAACTTTGGGCCCGAGCGAGAGCCACTTGGCGAGGACGACCTTCTGCTGGTTCCCGCCCGAGAGGTTCCCCGCCCGCACCTCGACCGAAGGCGCTTTGACCCCGAGCTGGTCGCAGTACTTCTGTGAGACCTTCCGCTCCTCGCCCGCCCGGACGACGCCGGCCGTGGCGTAGCGGCCGAGTGCCGGCAGCGTCACGTTCTTACGAATCACCTCTTCCACGTTGAGCCCGCAGCGGCGTCTGTCCTCCGGGATGAGGTAGATGCCGCGGCGGATGGCGTCGCGCGGCGAGCGCACGACGACCGTCTCGCCGCCGAGCGAGAGCGAGCCGCCGACGGGCGGCTCGACGCCGAAGACGGCTTGCGCGACCTCCGTGCGCCCGGCACCGACCAGCCCCGCCAGCCCCAGTATCTCGCCGTCGCGGACGTCGAACGTGACCGGGTGCTGCGGGTACCTCTGGGTGCGCAGCTCGCGCACCCCGAACCGCGCGACGCCGCCCCCGCCGCCGCCGTCGCTGGCGTAAAAACTCTCGATGTCGCGGCCGACCATCATCCGCCCCATGCGGTCGTGCGTGACCTCTTCGCGCGCCAGCTCGCCGACGTTGCGCCCGTCGCGCAGCACCACGACCCGGTCGGCCAGCTCCTTGACCTCGCCGAGCCGGTGCGAGATGTAGATGATGCTCACGCCCTGCGCGCGCAGCCCCTTGACGACGTCCATCAGCCGCTCGGTCTCGGTGAGCGTGAGGGAGGACGTCGGCTCGGCCATGATGAGGATGCGCGCGTCCTGCGACAGC
>DASVSK010000295.1:0-8375 GCA_036388135.1 Pyrinomonadaceae bacterium
CGACGGCGCGGCGGAAGCCTTCTCCTTAGCGCCGCGAATATTCTCCACCCACATCCCGGATAGAAATTCCTGCCGCGTCAACTCTTCCGCCTCATCAACTCGACGCGGCATTTCCAACAAGGCGACTTCGACGCCTGTTCCGAGGCGGGCGGCCACGTCCCGACGCCGCCCCCGTCACAGACACGAAACGTGTCGTGATACACTCTCACCTTCATCCCGCTCGCACGATTCTTTAGCCGACATCGTCGATGCATAAGGTAAGCGTAATCATCGCCACTTATAACCGCCCACACCTTCTCCCACGCGCGGTCGAGAGTGCGCGGGGGGCCGGGAAGGACGTCGAGATCGTCGTCGTCGACGACGCCTCGGCGGAGGCGACGTCGGAGGCGTGTCGCGCCTTACAGGGCATCCGGTACGTGCGGGTGGAGCGCAACCAGCGGCTCGGGGGCGCGCGCAACCTCGGGATACTCGCCAGCAGCGGCGAGTACATCACCTTTCTGGACGACGACGACGTGCGCCTGCCCGGCTCTCTCGACCTACAGGTCGAAGCCTTGAAGGCGGACCCGTCGGCGGGGTTCGTCTACGGCCAGGCCATCTTCGGCGGCCAGGACGGCGCGCCGACGAGCAACGTTTTCCCGTCGCCCTGCCCGCGGGGGGACATATTCTGGGAGCTGTTGGAAAGAAACTTCATGGCGTGCGCGTCCGTGGTCTTCCGACGCTCGTGCCTCTACCGAATCGGCCTTCCGGGGGCCACGATTCCGGGCATAGAGGATTGGGACCTCTGGGTGCGACTCGCCGAGCTTTACACGGCGGCGGCGGTCGAACGGCCGGTGGCGATCTACCGGAGGGCGACGGCCGACTCCGGGCAGTTCACTTCCGACGCCGCGGGGATGGCGCGCCGCATCGCGGCCGCGCACCGCGAGCGATGGCTCAAGCTGCCGCGCGCGCTGAGCGCGCCGCCGTCTAAGCGGCAGGCCACGCGCCGTCAGTTTTCACGCAACATGGCGAATCACCTGATCTGGGAGGCGGGGCGCGGCCTCAAGGGCGGCCACCTGTTGGCCGCCCACAAAAACCTGCTGACGGCCGTGCGCCTGCACCCCCTGGGCGTCGCGCACCGCGCGACCCGTTTCTCGAACCTGCGCTTCCTGCTGGCGCGCGGCCTCGGCTGGCCGCGGGAGAGAAGAACCTAGCCGGCGTCGTCTCACGCCCCGCGCGACGAGAGAACAGATTCGGACGCCCCACACCCGCGGCCGCGTCCCCGAGCCTGTCAGCCATGAATCCGTCATCCATCAAGCGACCGCTCAAAAAAATCTCCCTCGTGCTGCTCGCGATTTTCGCCGGGCTTTTCATCGCGGAGTTGTCCCTCCGCCTGTTCTCACCGCGATACTACCCGGTCATCCCGGCCGCGTACGAATACGACCCCGAAACGGCAGTCCGACTCAGGCCCGGCGCGCACCTGTTCGCGACGACCGACCACCAGCAGGAGACCGTCTCCAACCAGCTCGGCACGGCCAACTTCCAGAAGAGCTTCGACGACTACGAGTCGCTCGTCCTCGCCGTCGGCGACTCGTACACGCAGGGGACGGGGCTGCCGGCGGACATGTCCTACCCGGCGCAGCTCGACCTCATCCTCAACCGGGACGAGCAGGGCTTTTACGTGAAGAGGTTCGGCGTCGTGAACCTCGGCGTCGCGGGCTTCGGCGGCGAGCAGTCGTTCCTCAACCTCCGCCGTTGGGAGGCGCGGCTCGGGCCGCGGGCGACAATCTTATACCTCGGGTGCGACAACGATTTTGAAGACGACCTCGCGTTCCGGAGCGGCGACCGGCACCGGATAGTGGTTGCGGGCAGCCCCGTGTGGGGGAGCCTGACGAGACCACTGCGCCTGCTCTTCGAGCGCACGCACGTCGGCCTCCTCGCGCGCGCGGCCTACCGCCAGCGGCTCAGGGACGGGATGGTCGCCGAAGCCACGCGGGACCTCGGGCGGAAGCCTTCGGTCGCGGAGTTAGAGCTGCCGGTGCTGGAGCGGCTAAAATCTTACGCCGAGCAACATCAGTCCGTGCTCGTCGTGAGCTGGAGCGAGGAGACCGAGTCTTACCCGTGGCTGAAGTCCTGGGCCGGGCGGCGCGGGGTCGCGTTCGCCGACTGGGCACCGAAAGCCGGCTCGGTCAGGGAGGCGATGCCCGGGCTCACGCTGGACAACCCGCATTCGGGCGGCCACCACCGCGGCTGGGCCAATCAGCTCATCGCGGCCGAGTTCGCGCGGGAGATTCGCGCGCGACGTTGAAGGGGCGACGCCCGCCCGCGTTCAAATGGAATCCACGAACAGAAAAGGGGTGGCCGGCACCGGCTCCGACACCCGGTCATTTATGAACACCCTCGCTTACCCGCCCGGGCCGAAGAGCAGGTTCTTCGGGGCCGGGCTGCACCTCGACAGCCAGCGCGACCCGCTCGGATTCATGGAGCGGATGGCGCGCGAGTACGGCGACGTCGTCCACTTCAAGATCGGCCGGCGGCACGTCTACCTGCTCAACCACCCGGAGCACATCAAGGGCGTCCTCCTCAGCCACTACGCCAACTTCCTCAAAGGCCGCGGCATCGCCCGCCGGGACAACTTCCTGGGCGAGGGGCTGCTGACGAGCGAAGGCGGCTTCCACCGACGCCAGCGCCAGTTGACGAAGCCCGCCTTCGACCACTCGCGCTTCGCCGGCTACGGGGCGACGATGGCGAGACTGGCGGCGGACGCGGCGGACTCCTGGCGCGCGGGCGACACGCTCGACGTCCTTGAGTCGATGCGGCAGATTACGCTGCCAATCGCCAGCCGGACACTCTTCGGGACGAGCGTCGAGACGGAACACAGGCAGATCATCGACGCGTTCCGCACGGGGCTCAGCCGATTCAAATCGTTCCGACCCACCGCCGCCCGCCTCGGCGACCGCCTCTCGCCCGCACACCGCATGCGGCTGAAGCGCGCGCGCGGCACGCTTGAGACGCTCGTCTCCCAAATCATCGCGGAGCGCAGGCGCGCGGGGGACGACGGCGGCGACCTGCTCTCGCTGCTTCTGTCGCGGGCGGGCGAGGATGACGAGCGACTCGCTAGCGACCGGCAGATTCGCGACGAGGCGGTGACGCTCTTCATCGGCAGCTTCGAGAACGTGGCGACGGTTCTGACGTGGACGTGGTACCTGCTCGCGCAGCACCCGGAAGTACGGGAGAGTCTGGACGCGGAGTTGGACGGCGTGCTCGGCGCGAGACTGCCGACGGCCGACGACCTGCCGCGGCTCAACTACACGCGCATGGTTTTCGAGGAGGCGATGCGCGTCTACCCGCCCGTCCCGCGGCTGGTGCGGACGGCGCTGCGGGATTATCAGGTCGGCTCTTACACCATCCCGGCCGGGGCGCTCGTCGTCGTCAGCCAGTACCTCATGCACCGCGACGCGCGCTACTACCCCGAGCCCGAGCGGTTCGACCCGCAGCGTTGGACGCCCGAGGCGCGGCGCGAGCGCCCGGCTTACGCTTACTTCCCTTTCGGCGGCGGCCCGCGCCGCTGCATCGGCGACGGCTTCGCGTACATGGAAGGCCTGCTCGTGCTGGCGACGCTCGCCTCCCGCTGGAGGCTGTCGCTCACCTCCCGCGAGCGCGTCGAGATGAAGGCCACGCACTTCCTCCACCCCAGAGGGCCTTTGACGATGACCCTTGAGGGGCGCGCGGCGCGGGACGTCGGTTGAAGGCGTGGGGGCGGCGGCGTTCAGCGCACGAGCACGCGCGCGAGCGGGCGCAGGACTCCCGCGAGGCGCGGGAAGCGTTCGAGGCGGCTGCTGAGCCGGGCGGCGGCCGAGCCCTGCATGTTTCGCCGTTGCGCCAACAGATGCTCCCCGAAACGTTCCAGGTAGGCCGCCGCGGCCTGACCTTCGACCTGGGGGTCTAGTCCGTCCCTCGTCCGCTCGTATTCGTCCACCACCTCTTCGCACATCTCCAGCACCGCCTGCATGGCCGCCGCCTGCCCGGCGCGCGACCTCACCAGCGCGCAGGCCGCCGCGGCGTCCGCGGGGTCGTAACGTCCCAGCTCGTCCTCGGCGCGCGCCGCCAGCTCTTCCGGCGTGAGCGCGTCGCCCATGGCGCGGATTCCGAAGTTCAGCGGCAGCAGCCGCTCGACGTCTTCCGCCCGAACCATCTGCCCGAGGTAACGAACCCCGGAATAGACGACGACCGCCGCGCCCACCGCGAGCGCTTCGAGCGCCGCGCGCCCCTTGGCGAAGACGACGTCGTAGTCCCTGAGCACGTCCTCCGGCCGGGCGACGGCGTTGTTCATCTTCTCGCCGACGACGTCGAGCCGTACGCCGCGCCGCGCGCACGCCGCGCGCAGCGCCGCAAGGTGCGGGCTCTCCTGCGTGTAGTTGCCGAAGACGAGAGCGCGCCGCGGCCGTGCGGGGAGCGGCGGACGCCGCCCGAAGCGTTCGAGGTCGACGGAGTTAGGGAGTACGCGGACGCGCGACTCTTCGACGCCGTCCTCGCAGACGAGGCGGTCGCGGCACGCGTCGTCGACCGCGACGAACCGCAGGATGCGGGGGAAGCGCGGCGCGAAAGCGTTCTGCCCGTACCAGTCGTGGCAGACGTAGACGGCCGGCGCTTCGCTGAAGCGCAGCAGCGCCGCCATCGTCGGCAGGTGGTGCTGCCCGTAGATGAGGTCGGGGGTGATGTTGAGCGCGTCGAGGCGTTCGACGACGGGGACGGTCATGTTGCGAATCTCGGCGGCGACCTCGCCGGGGCGGCTCGTGTAGACGACCGGCGTCTGCCCCGCCCGCAGCAGGGCGAGCGCCACGTCGCGGACGTATAGCTCGCTGCCGCCGCGCGCGTCCAGCATTTCACACGTGATGAGAATTCGTAACTTCTTCATAAGTCCGGGTCGTTAACAGACGGCCGCCGCCGCCCTGTTGATTTTCAAGGCGTGAATGATTTTCAAGACGTGACGGCAAAGTTCTTCACCCCCTTCGATTGTACCCGAACTCGTTCTCCTTCTGGTGCGGGCGGGAGGTCGTAGCTCCCCACGACCCTTCCGAGATGATTAATGACGCGCGGCATTCCCCGGCTAAGAATGCTTTGAGGTAGACGCCGGGGCCCTCGCCCGCGTCGGCGGCGTCCTCGGGTGGAGGCAGCGGGTCGTCCTCGCCGAATACGACGGCCCAAACGAGCGTCAGCCGTAGAGCGACCGCCGGGCATAGACCTGCCCCACGTCAGCACTCCCGTTCTACGCTTTATCAAGTTGTGAAGCGCCGGGCGTGAAGAACCCGGCGCGCGCAGGGGTTATTCGCGTCGGTCTAGCTCGCGCCCTAACTGGTCGCTGTCGACGGTGTTCTGGAAGCCGTCGTTGGAAGTGGAGTTGAGCTGCTCGGCGAGGTTGATGGCGCGCTGGATGCGGTTGCGCTCGTCCTGCGTGGTCGCGAGGTCGAGCGCGTCGTTGAGGCGGCGGATGGCGACGTCGAAGACCTGGTTGAGGCCGTCGACCCCGGCCTCGCCGACGTTGAGGTCGTAGCCGAGCCGCTCGAATTGCTCGATGAAAGCCTCCTCCAGCTCGCCGGGCGTGGGCGGGTCGGCCTTGAAGACTTCGGTGAAGACGGCCGAGACGACGGCGTTGGCGAGCTGGCCGCCGACCGGCGACGTCAGCGCCGAGACGCCCGCGCCGGCCGCGATGCCGAAGAGGCGCGGGATGAAGGAGCGCGCGAAGCTCTCGACGCCCGAAGGGCTGACGTCCTCGTCGCGCGCGTCCTCGACGCCGCGGCGTGCGGCGAACTGGAGCGTGCCGAACAGCTCGCCGACGTTGCGGCCGACGCGCCCCGTGTCGTTGCCCGCGCCGCGCGTCTCGCTCCGGACGTAGTCGTCGAGCACGGCCCCGATGCGGTCGCGCACGGGCGCGGGCGTGAAGGGCGAGAAGAGCGTGCTCTGGAAGAGCTGGACGAGGTCGGCCTGCCCCGGCGCGTCGGGCACGGTGTCGAGCTTAGCGTCGAGTATCGCGCCGCCGCGCGCTTCGAGGAGCGTCGTCAGCGCCTCCGTGACGGCGGGCTGTTGCAGGAGCGTGTAGCCGTGGTAAGCGCCCTGCGCGGCCGTCTCGCGCAGCTCGACGAGGCGCGCGTTGAGGCGGTCGAAGGCCGCGACCGCTTCGCCGTCGGAGGTGAAGTTGGCGTTGATGAGCGCGCGCGACTGCGTGTGCGCGATGTCGGCGTTCACCCGCCAGTCCGCCTGCTCGTCGTCCGTCGTCTGCGCGGCGAGGTCGCGCGAGACGTCGCCCAGGAGGTCGAGCGCGCCGCGCGCGCCGTCGTCGCCGCCGACCTTCGTCAGCCGCGCGACCACCTCGTTGACGAGGCCGGGGCCGAGACCTTCGACGAGCCCTCGGAACTCGTCCCGCGTGTAGCCGTCGCCGCGCGCAGAGAGCCGCGCCGCGTTGCCGAGCAGTTGACTCAGCTCGGCCCTAGCCTGCGGGTGCTCGCCGTAGATGTTCTCGCGTTCGTGCGTTTCGTCGAGCGAGCCGACGCGCTCGCCGACGGCCTCGGCGGCGCGTCGGCGGTCGGCCGGCGTCCGCAGGTGCTCGTTGATGAGCGTCTCGGAGGAGGAGAAGGCGATGTCGGCCGCCTCGCGGAAGCCGAGCGCCTCGGCCTGCCGCCCGAGCGCCTCGACCAGCCCGTTGTTCCGCACGTTCGAGGGGTCGGACGCGAGCGTGAGTATCAACTGTGCGGACGCGTCTTCGCCGCCCGCCTCAAGCAGGCCGCCCAGGTCGGCGTCGGTGACGGCCCCGCGGCGGTGTGCGTCGGCGACGGCGCGCGCGACCACCTGCTGCTGGTCGTAGACGACGTTGCGCGGCTCCTGAAACGCGTAGCGCGTGAGGATGTCGGCCCCCTCCTGTCCGAGGCCGACGATGCGGCGGACGACCTCGTCGCGCTCGGCCTCGTTGAGCAGTTCGGGGTCGCCGAGCGCGTAGGCGAGCGTGGTGCCGCCGTCGAAACCGCGCGCGCGGAAGACGACCTCCTCGACCTTGTCTTCGTCGACCTGCGCGGCGGCGGGCGCGGCGGGTGCGCCCGAGGCGAACAGGCCGACGGCCTGCCCGGCGACCTGCGCGGCGGACGCGACCTGACGCTCAAGGTTGAAGCGGAGGTTGTTTCCCGCGAACCTGACTTCAAACACGCCGGAGTCCGAAGTCTGCTCCGCGACGTTCTGCGCCGGGTTGTCGGCCCTCGTCAGGTTGTCGCCGCTGTCGAGCAGCGACTGCACGATCTGCTGCGGGTCAATCTTGAAAGTCATCGCCGGTCTCCTTGAAGCCCAGACAGCCGCGTGCGCGGGCGTGTCGACGTTTGAGGTTTAGTCCAGACAAGGTTATCGGCGTCGCGCGTCAAAGGTTTCTTCCGCGAGCGCGGAGGGGCACGGGGCGGGGGCGTCGGAAAGCGCCGGAGGGGCTCCCGGCGGGGCGGCGCGGCGGCCGGGTGTATAATGCGTGCGATGGCGGGCAAGAAGTACAGACTCCAGCCGGTCCTGGGCGCGCGCGAGCAGACGAAGCGGGAGGCGGAACGGCTCCTGGCAGCGCGAATGGCGCAGCTCGCCGAGGCCGAAGACGAGCTGGCGCGGCGCGTGCGCGAGGTCGAGGCGTGCCGCGAGCGGCAGGCGTCGGCACGCGCCGAGATGATTGAGATGATGAGCGAAGGGGCCGCGGCGAGCCGCGCGCTCGCGCACCGCACACACCTCGCAGACCTGCGCGCGCGGGAGGACGTGCTGCGCGCCGCGGCCGAAGAGCAGAGGGGCGTCGTCGCGCGCTGCGAGGCCGAGTTGGAGCGGGCGCGCGCCGCGCTCGTCGAGGCCGCGCGCGAGGTTCGCGTAATCGAGAAGCACCGGGAGAACTGGCGCGAGCGCGAACGGCGCGAGACCGTGCGCCGCGAGCAAAAGCTCAACGACGAAATCGGGGCCATCCTCCACGAGCGCCGCCCCTCCGAGTGAGCCGCCGCGAGCCCTCAGGCGGACGGTGCGGCAAGTCTCTAAGAGACTGCGGCGCGGGAAGTTGTTTCCGGCAGCAATATTTTCGTCAGGAATCCGCCCCGGCGCGGCCGCTGTTGCCCGCCCGCACCCGGCGCGGCTATAATCCCCTCAGTCCACTTCCGAACAAATGTTTTTTCAGTGCGCGGCGCGGGGCGGAGAGACGCGCAGGTCGAGTTGCCTCTTCCGCCGCGACGCCCGGGTGACAGTAAGAGTGGTCACATGCCCGAACGCCCTCGCACCAACTCTAACAACAACAAAGGCGGCGCGGACGAGTCTCGCCTCGTGCCGCTGACGGTGGCGGGACTGGTCTGCTTCGTCACGGCCGTCGTCCTCGGTTACGGCGGCTGGTACTTCTTCGG
>DASVSK010000296.1:0-3521 GCA_036388135.1 Pyrinomonadaceae bacterium
GCCTGCGCCGCGCCTCCGCGCCGCCCACCCCGCCCCCCGCCAGGTAGGCCACCAGCCTCCGCCCCGCGCCCTCGCCTCGCGCCACCACGCACGCCTCGCGCACGCCCTCCAGCCTGAGCAGCGCCGACTCGATCTCGCCCAGCTCGACGCGGAAGCCGCGCACCTTCACCTGGTCGTCGGCGCGCCCCACGTACTCCAACTCGCCCGAGGGCAGCCACCGCGCCAGGTCGCCCGTCCGGTAGAGCCGCCCGCCACCTCCCCCCGCGGCGAACGGGTCGGGGATGAAGCGCTCTGCGGTGAGCGCGGGGCGGCGGAGGTAGCCGCGCGCCACCCCCGCCCCGCCGACGTAGAGTTCGCCGACGACCCCCACCGGTACCGGCCCCATCCTCCCGTCTAACACGTAGACTTGTAAGTCCGGGATGGATTTGCCGATTAAGCTTCCCTTCTTTGCCTCGATGTCTGACAGCCGTAGCCGCTTGTATGTCACGTGGACGGTCGTCTCCGTGATGCCATACATATTTATCATTTGCGGCGACTCATCTCCCCTTGTAGCCATCCACGGGCGAAGGCTCTGCAACTCCAACGCCTCGCCCCCGAAAATCACTAGCCGCAATCTGTCGTCGCGTGGGTTCGCGGCCTCTGCCGCCTGACTAAAAAGGCGGAAGGCGGAAGGCGTCTGATTCAGCACCGTTACACCTTCCCGGCAAATCAAACGATAAAATTTTTCCGGCGTCCGGCTGACTATGTGAGGCACGACGACGAGGCGCCCGCCGTAGAGGAGCGCGCCCCAAATCTCCCAGACCGAAAAGTCGAAGGCGTGTGAGTGAAAGAACGTCCAGACGTCATCCGAGTCGAAGTGAAACCACGAATCGGTCGCGGCAAATAATCTGGTTACGTTTGAGTGGCTGACCATGACGCCCTTTGGGGTGCCAGTCGAGCCCGACGTGTAGATGACGTAGGCTAGATTGTCTGGCGTCGCCAACGGCTCAAGATTCTCCCCGCTCTGCGCCTCGATCTCCTCGCGTTGCGAGTCGAGCAGCACGGCCACCACCCCGTGCTCGGGGAGTTGCCCCGCCAGCGCCTCCTGCGTGAGGAGGATTCGCGCGCCGCTGTCGTCGAGCATCAACTGTAGCCGCTGCCCCGGGTACGCGGGGTCTAAGGGCAGGTAGGCGGCGCCCGCCTTGAGCACGCCGAGCAGCGAGACGATCATCTCCACGGAGCGCTCCATCAGGAGGGCGACCAGTTGCTCCGGGCCCGCGCCCAGCGTGCGGAGGTGGCGGGCCAACCGGTTGGCCCTCTTGTTGAGTTCGTCGTAGCTGAGGCTCTCGCCCTCGAAGACGAGCGCGGTGGCGTCGGGCGTCTTTGCGGCCTGCTCCTCGAAGAGTTCATGCAGGCAGGCGTGGGGCGGGTATGCGGCCTGCGCCTCGTTGAACCCGAACAGGAGTTGCTGGCGCTCCTCGGGCGAGAGCATCTCTACGCCCGAGACGGCCACGTCCGGCTCCGCCACAACATGCCGCAGGATGCTGCCGTAGTGCGACGCCATCCGCGCAATCGTCCCCTCGTCGAACAGGTCGGTGCTGTACTCGAAGGTGCCCTGGAACCCTTGCGGGCTCGCGTCCATAGATAATGTCAAATCAAACTTTGCGGTAGTATTCTTGATGCCGAGCATCTTGAGCTTCAGATCGGGTAATCGCGTCGCAGGGGTCTCCATGTCCAGCATCGCAAAGGCTACCTGGAAGAGCGGGGTGCGGCTCAAGCTCCGCTCGGGCTGCAACTCCTCCACCAGCCGCTCGAACGGCAACTCCTGGTGCGCCTGCGCCTCCAGCACCCGCTCCCTCACACCGCGCAGCAGCCCGCGGAAGCCCTCCCCCTCCTCCCACCTCGCCCGCAGCACCAGCGTGTTGACGAACAGGCCGATGAGCCCCTCGGCCTCCGTCCGCGTCCGGCCCGCGACGGGCGTGCCGACCGACACGTCCCGCTGCCCGGCGTAGCGGCCGAGCAGCACGTAGAAGGCCGTGAGCAGCACCATGAAGGGCGTCGCCCCCTCGCGACGAGCGAGCGCGTTGAGTGCATCAGAGAGCGACGGCGGAACAGAGAAAAGGTATTGCGCCCCCCGTGTTGTTCGGATGGCCGGGCGGGGCCGGTCGGTGGGCAACTCCAGGGCGGCGGGCGCGCCCGCCAGCCTGTCCTTCCAGTAGAGCAACTGCTGCTCAAGCACCTCGTCAGTCAGTTGACGGCGCTGCCACTGCACGAAGTCGGTATACTGGAGCGGCAAGTCCGGCAAAGGGGACGGCGCGCCGGCACTGAACGCCGCGTATATGGCCGTCAGCTCTCTGACCAGCACGTTTATCGACCAGCCGTCCGCGACGATGTGCGGCATCGTGAAGAGCAGGACGTGCTCGTCTTCGCGAATCCGTATAAGGACGACGCGGAAGAGCGGGCCGGTCGTCAGGTCGAAAGGCCGGTGCGCTTCCTCCTGCGCCAGACGTGTCACCTGCGCCTCCCGCTCGCCTTCCTCCAACTCTCTCAAATCCGTCTTCGCCAGGGGCGCGTATGAAGGCGGCGCAATCACCTGCATTGATTGGCCGTCAATCATGTGGAAGGTGGTGCGCAGCGCCTCGTGCCGCCGCACTACCTCGTTGATGCTGCGCTCCAGGGCAAGTTCATCGAGACGGCCTTCCAGGCTCGCGGCCATCGGGATGTTGTAGTTGGCGCTGCCCTGCTCCAACTGGTGCAGGAACCACAACCGCTGTTGCGCGAAAGAGAGCGCGCACGTCTTCGGCGCCAGCGCCCTCTTCTCAAGTCGCTGTTTAAGGCGCTCTTTGATGAGGCTGCGCTTCTCTTCCGGCGAGAGGTCGGCCGCTTTTTGTATGTCTATGTTGCCGCCCATCGGTAGACCTCTTTCTCAGTCGGCTCCCTCTTCGGCCAGTAGACCCGGTAGCATCGAGTCCAGCTCTTCGTCCGAAAGCTCGTCGAGTTTTGCCAGAAGAAGTTCTTCGGGGGTTTCGACGGGCTTGATCGGTTCCAGCCGGGTTTGTTGTGTGCGCAGCGCCCGCTCGATTGTTAACGACAGTTCGGCGATGGTGGGTGATTCGAAAATGTTGCGGAGCGGCAGCTCGACTTCGAAGCTGTCGCGCAAGCGCGAAGTGAGTTGCGTGGCGAGCAGGCTGTGGCCGCCCAGCTCGAAGAAGTTGTCGTCGATGCCGACTTGTTCGAGGCGCAGAACCTCCTGCCAAATGTGCGCCATCTGCGCCTCCACCGGGTTGCGGGGCGGGGCGTACTCCTGCGCGACGTCGGGCCGACCCCCGCCCGGCTCCGGCAGGCGCGCGCGGTCCACCTTCCCGTTCGGCGTCAGCGGCAGCGCCTCGACCTCGACGAAGGCCTGCGGCACCATGTAGCCCGGCAGCTCCTCGGCCAGCCTGCGCCGCGCCTCCGCGCCGCCCACCCCGCCCCCCGCCAGGTAGGCCACCAGCCTCCGCCCCGCGCCCTCGCCTCGCGCCACCACGCACGCCTCGCGCACG
>DASVSK010000297.1:0-6850 GCA_036388135.1 Pyrinomonadaceae bacterium
CTTCGCGCTCGACCGCCTCGCGCAGTTCGCGGAAGAGGCGTGCGAGGTCTGCGGGCCGGTAGTTCGCGTTGAGGCCGCTCGGGTTGGGGAGCACCCAGACCTTGGTGGCCTCAAGCTTCTCCTCCTGCCGCCCCACGTGAGCCTTCGGCCGGCCGAAGGCCGCGCGGTACGCCCCGACGCCGAGGACGGCGAGGAAGCGCGGCCGGTACCTCCCCACCTTCGCGCGCAAGAGCCGGCCGCCGCGCGCGAACTCCTCCGCCGACAGCTCGGCCGCCGCGGCGGTGGCGCGCGCGACCACGTTCGTGACGCCGCAGCCGTACGCGAGAAGCTCCTGCTCCTCGAAGGGCGAGAGCTGCCGCGGCGTGAAGCCCGAGCGGTGGAGCGCGGGCCAGAAGCGGTTGCCCGGCCGCGCGAAGTGACGCCCGACCGCGGCCGTGTAGAGCCCCGGGTTGATGCCGCAGAACAGCACGCGCAAGTCCGGCGCGATAACGTCGGGCACCGTCCTGCCCGCCGCCGCCTGCACCTCCTCCTTCGTCGGCTTGTAGATTTTCGCCATACGTCCGAGCCGCCGCGCCGCGCCGCGCGCGACAGTTTACGCCGCGCCGCCGTCTTAAGGCTGGCCGAACCGCGCGCGGTATTCGAGCGAGCGGATGAAGGCGCGAACCATCTCGGCGCGCCGCACGCGGCGGTCGGCCGTGGCCGGGTCGCGCACGTCCTCGCCCGGCAGGCTGAAGTTGTTCAGCTTCGCGAGCCAGAAGTCGAAGCCGGCGTAGTCGAGCCCCGGCTCGGGCGCGTCGTTCGGGTTGCGGCGCAGGTAGCCGATGTACTGGCTGAGCACGAAGGCCGCGTTGAACTGCCGGTTGTAGACCGAGCCGCTCTCGATGACGCTCCTCAGCGCGGCGGCGCGCCCCGCGACGCCCCCCATGCCGAAGGCGCTGACGGCCGCGTCGCGCTCGGCCTGCGTCGGCGTCACCTCAAGGTTTGAGAACAGCTTGTCGACGAACTGCGCGGCGGTCATGCCCTCCGGGAACTGCGCGATGAACTCGGGCCTCTGCACCCACTGGAGTGTGAACGCCTGCTTGTTCGCCTCAAGCACCTGCTCCCAGCCGGGCGAGTTGACCATGAAGCCGCGCCCTATCTCCTGCGTGTCGCGCAGGAACTCGCGGTAGCGCGGCATCCCGCGCGGCCGCGCCGCCGAGTCGGTGAACGTCGACTTGTAGAAGCGGAAGACGAGGAAGCCGGTCTGCTGGAACTCGATGGAGAGGAAGAACGCCTGGGAGACGTTGGTGCGCGTGCGGTCGATGCAGGCGACGTCCGAGCCGCAGGCGATGATCTGGTTCGCCCAGAAGGCTTGCCCCGCGGGGTCGGCCTGGCGGTTGAGGAAGTCGTGGTAGTGCTGGCCGACGAAGACGTTCGGGTCGTCGATGGCGTTAGCCGCTGGCTCGGGCGTGTCGTCGTCGTTAATCTGGACGGTGGCGACCGCCGTCAGGCAGGAGAGCGTCCCGCCGCCCGTCGGGTTCGTGAGCGTGACGGTGAACGTCTCGGCCGGCTCCGTGTACGAGTCCTCACTGATGAGCACGTCGAACGTCTTCGCGGTCTCGCCCGCCGCGAAGCGCAGGGTGCCGACGGCGGTCGTGTAGTCGGAACGCTCCGAGGCCGTGCCGTTGGCGGTCGCGTAGTCGACCGTGACGGCGCCCGACGTGTCGCCGGTGCGTTGGACGGTTATGGTCACGAAGGTCACGTCCTCCTGCACCACGGGCGTCGTTTGCGTCAACTGGAGCTGCGACGCCGGCCCCGTCGCAGTGTCGCTCAGCTTGAAGAGGAAGGCGTCGCCGGCGAAGCCCGAGCCGCCGGCGAACGCGCTCTGGATCGGCGTGACCGTGGGGAAGTTGGTCGAGAAAGTCATGCCGGCGACGTGGGCGTTGCCGGCCGCATCGACCGCGACCATCCTGCCGTTGTCGTTGTCGCTGCCGCCGTAGTAGGTCGAGTAGACGAGCGCCGAGGCGGCGGCGTTGAACTTCGCGACGAAAACGTCCTGGCCGCCGCCCCTCGCGCACTGGACGGCGTTGGCCGTCGGGAGCGTGTTGACCGAGGCGGTGGTGCCCGCGATGTAGGGGTTGCCCGCCGAGTCAACCGCCACGCCGAAGGCTATCTCGCCGCCCAGGCCGCCGAAGTAGGTCGAGTAGACGAGCGCCGAGCCGTCCGCGTTGAGCTTCGTCAGGAAGGCGTCCTGAAGGACGCCGCCGCCGTTCGCGTTCTGGAAGGCGTTGGCCCTGGGGAAGTTGATCGAGGAGGTCTGCCCGGCGACGTAGGGTAGGCCGGCGGAGTCGACCGCGACGGCCTGCGCGACGTCGAGGTCATTGCCGCCGAGGTAGGTCGAGAAGATGAAGGCCCCGGTGGCGTTCACCTTCGCTACGAAGGCATCGCGCCCGCCGGCGTTCCCGTCCTGGATGGGGCTGGCCGTGGGGAAGTTCGTCGACTCGGTCTCGCCCACGACGTAGGCGTTGCCCGACGAGTCGGCGGCGACGCCGAAGCCCGAGTCGTTGGCGCTGCCGCCGAGGTAGGTCGAGTAGATGAGCGCGTTGCCCGCCGGGTTGAACTTGGCCAGGTAGGCGTCAACGGAGCCGCCGCCGAAGGTGCTCTGGATGGGGTTGTGCGTGGGGAAGTTGTCCGAGAAGGTGACGCCGGTGATGTAGGCGTGGCCCGCCGAGTCGACCGCGACGGCCTGCCCGAACTCCGAGCTCTCCCCGCCGCCGAGGTAGGTCGAGTAGACGAGCGCGTTGCCCGCCGGGTTGATCTTCGTCAGGAAGGCGTCTTCGTTGGTGGCGCCCTTGGTGGCCTGGACGGGGTTGAGCGTGGGGAAGTTGGTCGAGCCGGTCTGCCCGGTGATGTAGGCGTTGCCCGCGGCGTCGACGGCGAGGCCGCGCGCCTGCTCCTGCGCGTCGCCGCCGAAGTAGGTCGAGTAGACGAGCGCGTTGCCCGCCGGGTTGATCTTCGTGACGAAGGCGTCCTGGAAGCCGCCGTTCGCGGCCTGGAGGGCGTTGGCCGTGGGGAAGTCGGTCGAGGAGGTGAATCCGGCTATGTAGGTGTTGCCCGCGGAATCGAGCGCGACCCCGTTCGCCTGTTCGGAGCCGCTGCCGCCGAGGTAGGTCGAGTAGACGATGACGGGGTCGATGACGAGCGGGAGGCCCGCGTCGTACTCACCCAGCGCGAAGCCGACGCGCCCGTCCGCGCCGAGCGCGTAGCCGCCCTCGACCGCCCGCCGCGCGCCCGCCACCTCCTGATACACGAACGGCTTCGGCTGACGGACGACGCTCTCGCCCAGCGTCAGCAGCAGGTCGCCGCCCGCGTCCACCTCAACCTTGTCAGCGCCGTCGAACCGCAGGCTCACGGCGCGCGGGTCGACGCCCGGCGCGACGTGGAAGTCGTACTCCAACTGCCGCTGGTTGCCGTAGTAGACGAGGTCGATGCCCGGGTAGACTTCCGCGTAGCGCACGCGCCCGAAGGTCGGAACCTGCGTCCGCCAGCCCGCCGGGTCGTCGCCGACGAGATAGTTGACCTTGCCCGCCAGCTCGTCCGCGCCCTCGGCGGCGGCCGACTCGTCGGCCCCCAGGAGCCTCATGCGCAGCACCGACTGCGGCGAAGGCGAAAGGCCGCGCGCCGACGCCGACCCGTCGCCCGCCTCAAGCGGCGCGTCTTCGCCGGCCCGCTTCGGCGCGCGGCCTTTCGCCTTCGCGCCGTCCGAGCGCGGGGACAGGACGAGCACGGCCTCCGCCGGCCTCAGGAAGAGCGCGTAGCCCGCGCCGCGCGCGAGGAAGTCGACCGAGCTTTCGGCCTGCCCCCGGTTGGCCTCGAAGCTCAACGGGATGCGCCCGTAAGTTTCGAGCGTGCGCTCGCCGGGCGCGGGCGGCGGCGCTTCCGCGCCGACGAGGGGGGGAGCCGGGGCGCGGCCGCTCAACATCAAAGGCGTCGCAAGTAAGCCTGCCGCGACCGACAGGACGAGCGCAGGCAAGAGCGTACGGCTAAGGCGCGTGGTGGGCAATCTCATGGAGACCTCTCTGTTTTTAAGTGAAAGAACCGCGCGGGACTCACGCCCGCGGCGAGTTGTTGGGGCGGGGATTATATGTGCAGAACGCCGCGGCGCAAATCTTTTTTAAGGCCCCGGCGAAAATAGGTGCGGCGCGCGCCCCGACCGCGCCGCCCCCGAAGCCGCGGCGGGCCGCGCCTCAGCGGTTGGGCTTGACCCTGTCGGCGTCGACCCAGTTCCCGTTCAGGGACCGGTTTGCGTCGTCCCAGGGGTCGTCGGAGGCGACGAAATTCCCCTGCCCGTCCGTCTGGACGCGGGCCGGGTCGCCCTCCACGTAGCGGTAGTTGCCCTCGGCGCTGTTCGGGTCGTGGTACGGGGTTCGGTTCATCAGCATGTCGCCGAAGGCTTCCTGCCGGGTGTAGTCGTGGCGCGGCCGCTCCTGCATCTGCTGACGCTGGCGCTCGACGCTGGCGTCGACGTCGGCGCTGCGCCGGTCTCTGAGCTGCTTGTTGTGGGCGAGGTTGGCGATGCCCATCTGCTTTTCGTGCTCCAGCCTCCTGTACGCGTCGCTGATGCGCACGTCGAAGCCCGCCCGCAACTGCCGGACGATCTGCTCGTAACGCTGGCCCCACTCCGGGTTGAATTGCAGCGAGCCGGCGATGCGCCAGAACGTCTCGCGCAGGGCGTCGAGCCGCCCGCGCTCGGTGCGGAAGCAGAAGAGCCGCCCGAAGCCCCAGTTCAACTGCATCCCGCTGTTCCACGAGTAGACGCCGTAGAACTCCTCCTCGATGTCGTAACTCCCGTGCTCGTACTCGGCGCGCGCCATGACGCACTCGCCGTTCTGCGGCGGCGGGTCGTTGAAGAGCTGCCAGAGGTTCTGCGCCGGCCGCACGCCCGTCACGCGTAGGTTCACGCGGTCGCGGCGGAAGGCCGGGATGACGAGCCCGGCCAGCGCGTCGGGCGCGGGGCGCGGCGGCATGCGCACCAGCCCGTGCGCGTTCTGCCCGACGGGGACGGTGCCGTAATCGTTTTCGAGCCAGAAGAACGCCTGCGTGGGGAGGAACTCGAAACACTCCGCGCCCCGCGGGTTGTAGGCGGCGGCGTAGGCCAGCGCGGGCAGCTCTGTGTGCTGCATGTTCCACATCACCTCGCTGCGCGCCTGCCACTCGGCCGGGTGCGCGAAGGTGGAGACGACCATGCCTTCGTTCTGGTGGTCGACGACGCTGTGCCGCACGAAGCCCGGGTCGCCGGATTGAATCGGGTAGGGCGGGTTCTGGTACATGGTTTTTTTCTCCTCCTGCCGGGAAAGACCGATTCCGACTCGGCTCTAAGGTTTTTGTTTCGCCGCCAGTATACGCGCGGGGCGGCGGCGCAACCTGACACGGCGCGGGAATTTTTTATATGCGGGCGCGTTTCCGCGATAAAATTTGCGGCACGACCCGGGGGCGAATACCTGATGAGCGGCGAGCGGCAGGACGAAGTCACGCAAATTCTGCACGACTGGAGCGGCGGCGACGCGCGCGCGCCGGAGCGCCTGATGCCGTTCGTCTACGACGAGCTGCGGCGGCTGGCGCGCGCCTTCCTCGCCGGGGAGCGCGACGGGCACATGCTCCAGCCCACCGCCCTCGTCAACGAGGCTTACCTCCGCCTCGTCGACCAGACGCGGGTCGACTGGCAGAACCGCGCGCACTTCTACGCCATCGCGTCGCGCATGATGCGGCGCGTCCTGATCGACCACGCGCGCGCCCACGCCACCGAGAAGCGCGGCGGCGCGGCCGTCCACCTCTCGCTCGAAGACGTCCAGGTGCCCGTCGAGCAGCGCGCCGCCGGGCTGCTCGCGCTCGACGAGGCGCTGGAGAGGCTGGCGGCGATGGACGAACGCAAGTGCAGGGTCGTCGAGATGCGTTTCTTCGGCGGGCTGAGCGACGAGGAGATCGCCGGGGCCCTGGGCGTGACGACCCGCACGGTCCTGCGCGACTGGAAGACGGCCCGGCTCTGGCTCTACCGCGAGCTGTCGCCCGGAGGGGCCTGACGAAACTCGCCCGTCACCCACACGTCACTCAAACTACCCGCGCCCGTCGCGCGACGCGCACGCGCCCCCTCCAGTCTTCGTTCAGGTCGAAGCGGTACATCTCGATTTCGGGCGCGACGCAGCGGGCGAGCGTCTGGAATGAGCGGTGGAAGCGGAGCATGGGCGCGGCGAGGTAGACGAGCGGCGGGTCGTCGGACACCTCGGCGTCGGCGAAGAGGCGCGCGCGGCGGATGTGCCCGGCGCGGTGTTGGGCGTAGACGCGCCGCCAGTAGTCCGCGCCCTGGAGCGCCATCGCCGCGTCCTCCGAGACCTTCAGCTCGACGACGACGAGGCGGCCGTCGCGGCGGAGCGCGAGGAGGTCGACGGGGCGCGCCCCGCCGCCGACGGAGCGCGTGGCGCGGAACTGCGCGTGCAGCGGCGCGAGACGGAGGCCGGGGTCGAGCCGCGTGACGTCGCGCCTGAGCAGCGCTTCGAGCCACGCCTCGGGCGCGGCGCGGTAGAGCGCGTGCCTGCGTTCGGGCGCGTCGGCGCGCCTGTGCGCGGAGAGTTCCGCGAGGAGCTTGAAGAAGTCGGGCGCGCTCGCCTCGTCGAAGAGCGTGCGGCGGCCCGGTTCGACGCCGAACCAGAGGTGTTCCCTCCCCGCGAGGCGGCGCACGCGCGCGAAGGGGAGGCCGAGGTAGCGCAGCGTCTCGCCCTTGCGCGCGCGCACCAGGTCTATCTCGGCGGGCGCGAGCGCGACGACGCCCGCGGCGAGTTCGGACGGCGCGTCCGGCGCTGGTCGCGCGGGGCGG
>DASVSK010000298.1:0-2038 GCA_036388135.1 Pyrinomonadaceae bacterium
GCCTTTTGTCTTTCTACTGACTACTGACTACTGTCTACTGTCTACTTCCGTCTCCCCTCAGGACGGGGCGCGCCTCGGTGGAGCGGACGTGTGTGGGGAAGGCGCGGTGCGTGCTCATGAGGAAGGCGTGCGAGCTTGAGCGCAGGGCGTTGCCGTGCGTGGCGAGTAGGCGCACCATGCGGCTGAAGGAGGTCGCGCCGTAGTAGTAGCCGTCTTGCAGCGAGACGAGCACGTCCGCCGTGTGGCGCACGCGCGGCGTGAAGACCGACGCGTGGACGTTGGCGAGCGCGTCCGGGTAGGTGTGACCCCACGTGCGGGCGAGCCAGTCCGAGTCGCGCCCGAAGCCCGACTCGTCGAGCCGCCCTTCGGCGTCGAGCGCGCGCGCCGTCGGCGCGAGCCCGAGCGGGTCGCCGTCCGACTGCTCGTAGCGGTAGAAGGTCTCGCCGCCGCGCTCGCGGCGCTCCACGCGCGCGCGCCCCGACGCGCCCGCCACGACCGCAGCCCCCTCGCCCTCCTCGCGGTAGACGCTGAAGTCCACGCCTTCGAGCCCGCGCAGGCTCTCGGCCAGCTCTTCGCGGCCGGTCTCGTCGCCGCAGTAGAGCGCCGCGTAGCCGCACAGCCCGAAGCCGGGCGCGGAGACGCGCCGCCTGCCGCGCGGCCGGCGCATGTGAGTGACGACCTCGTAGCCGCCGCGCGCCAGGTGCGTCAGAAGGTTCACGCGCCGGTTCTCAAGAAGGTTCATGCCGTGGTCGGAGAAGAGCACTATCTCCGTCTCGGAGCCCGCGGCCTCCTGTATCCCGCGCAGCAGGCGGTCGAGCGACTGGAGCGCGACCGTCAGGCGCGCGGGGCCGCCGATGTGCAGCAGCCCGTCGGTCGCCTTGAGGAAGCCGAAGAAGTCGCGCGAGGGCGGCGCGGAGAGGAAGCGCTCGCGGAAGCGGCGCATGTCGGCGCGCCAGACCGCCTCGGTCGCCACGTAGATGAGGAACTCGAAGGCCAGGGGCTCCTGGTAGTCCAGCTCGTCCATGTAGGACGAGGGCACTTTGTCGGGCGTGCGGCGACCGATGTACTTGCGGATGCCGCCGCACAACTCCTGCGCATCCTTGTCGAAGTAGAGGCTCTCGTAACCCGCGGGCGGGGTCGCGCCGAGCATCTCGGCCAGCGCGACGTTCGTCAGCGTGGGGAACGGCGAGAGGAGGCGCGCGGGCTCGCGGAAGTTGTCGAACATCCCGCGCGACTTCGCCTCGCGGACGACCTCGAAAGGCACGCCGTCGAGACACAGCAGCAGGCGGCGCGGGCGCTCCTGCGGCCCCGCGGCGCGGGGACGGCCCCCCTGCTCCGCTTCGCCCTCCCGCCCCGTCAGCAGGGACGTGGGGTCGTTCGACTGACAGATGATGCTCATAAGAAACCCTTCCCGGCTCGTCCGCTCTAGTTGGCCCGCTGCGCCTTACGGTCGGAGGTCTCCGCGCCTTCGGGCGCGGCCTCGCCGACCTTGCGCGTCAGGCGGTAGGGCTCCTTCAGGCCACGCTTCGCGTCCTCGTGCGAGTCGTAGACGTTCGGGAGCGCGAGCACGGCCCTGTACTGCGCGACCGCCTCGTCGCGGCGTCCAGCGAGGTCGAGCGCCTGCGCGGCGCGAAGGCGGGCGCGCGTCACCGTCGAGGCTTCCGCGCCCGGCGTCGAGGCCGCCGCGGCCAGCTCCTTCGCCGCGCGCTCGGCCTGCCCGGCGACGAGCAGCGCGTCGCCGTAGTTGTAGTGGACGAGGTCGAGCGGCACTTTGGGGGCGTTCGGCGCGTTCGCCCCCGGGGCGAGCAGCGAGTCGAAGACGGCGAACGCCTCGGCCTCGGTCTTGCGCGCGGCCTCGGGGTCGGTGGCGCGGTCGACCTCGGCCTGCGAGACGAGCGCGTCGGCCGCCTCCATCTTGAGGAGGTAGTTGCGCGGGTACTTAGCCGCCAGCTCCGAGGCGTAGGCGTAGGCGTCGCGGTAGCGGCGCTCGCGCTTGAGCAGGGCGATGAGCAGGGACTTCGCGTCGTCGCGCGCCCAG
>DASVSK010000299.1:0-3365 GCA_036388135.1 Pyrinomonadaceae bacterium
CACAGGCGCGCCCGACGCGGGGAGAAAATCCCCGCGGCCCTCAGGACGGAGAAGCCCCACACGCCGCCTCGCTCGGCAAGCGTCGGAGGGGCTTTTCTCTTGCGCCGGCACGCCACGGCGGCGGCGGACAACTCCGGAGGCAGAAGATGACGACGAGCGATGAGAACCAGTCGCAGCCGCAGGGCGGCGAACACGGCGCGGGCACGGCCGCCGCGCCACAGGCCGAGTCGGGCGGCGGGGAGCGCGGCGGCGCGCGCCACGGGCGGCGACGCCGCAGCGGTGGCGGCGGCGGTGGCGGCGGCCGACCCGAGCAGCAGAGACAGCCGCAGCCTCGCCAGCAGCAGCGCTCCGAGTCGGGGCTCGACATGGACGAGCTGCGCGAGCTGACCGAGCTCTTCTCGGCGCACGGCCTGACCGACTTCGAGTTCGAGAACGCCGACATACGCATCCGCCTCAGCCGCAACCCCGCGCCGGCCGCCCCGCCCGCGCCGCAGGCCACGCCGGCGGCGGCGATGCAGTCGGCCTCCGGCGGCGGCGCGCAAGCGGCGGCGACCCAGGCGGCGACGTCCTCCGAGGCCGCGCCGGCGCAGCCCGCGGCAAAGGCCGAGCCGCCCGAGGAGGAGCTGTACGTCATCACGTCGCCCATCGTCGGCACGTTCTACCGCGCGCCCTCGCCCAACGACGAGCCCTTCGTCAAGGTCGGCTCGCAGGTCGAGCCCGACACGGTCGTCTCCATCATCGAGGCGATGAAGCTGATGAACGAGATACAGGCCGAGACCTCGGGCACGGTCGTCAAAATCTACGTCGAGAACGGCCAGCCGGTCGAGTACGGCCAGCCGCTGTTTGGGGTCAGAAAGTAGTTCGGGGTCTCGGAGTCGAAGCTCAAAGTCCGCGCCTCGCGCGCCGGCTCCGCGCTTCGAGCTTTGAGCCCCCGGCTTTGAACTCTACATGCGCCGATTCCGCAAAATCCTGATCGCAAACCGCGGCGAGATAGCCTGCCGCATCATCTGGACGTGTAAGGAGATGGGCATCCAGACGGTCGCAGTGCATTCGACCGCCGACCGGGACTCGCTCCACGTCCGCTTCGCCGACGAGGCCGTCTGCATCGGCGGGGCCACCTCCGCGCAGAGCTACCTCAACATCCCCTCGGTCATCGCCGCCGCCGAGATCACCAACGTCGACGCCATCCACCCCGGCTACGGCTTTCTGGCCGAGTCCGCGCAGTTCGCCGAAATCTGCGAGGCGTGCAACATCCAGTTCATCGGCCCGCGCCCCGACGTCATCCGCATGATGGGCGACAAGGTCGAGGCGCGCCGCGCGATGAAGGAGGCCGGGCTGCCGATCCTGCCCGGGAGCCCCGAGCCGTTGGCGAGCGAGGAGGAGGCGCTCGGGCTCGCGCGCGAGATAGGCTTCCCCGTCATCATCAAGGCGGCCGCCGGCGGCGGCGGGCGCGGCATGCGCATCGTCCACACGGAGGAGGAACTCGGCCCCGCCATGCGAACGGCCGCGAACGAGGCGGCGTCCGCGTTTAAGAACGGCGACATCTACGTCGAGAAGTACATCGAGAACCCGCGCCACATCGAGATTCAGGTGCTCGCCGACGAGCACGGCCACTGCATACACCTCGGCGAGCGCGACTGCTCCATCCAGCGCCGCCACCAGAAGCTCATCGAGGAGGCCCCGAGCCCCGCGCTCTCGCCCGAGCTGCGCGAGCAGATGGGGACGGCGGCCGTCGAGGCGTGCCGCCGCGTCGGCTATTCGAGCGCCGGGACGATAGAGTTTCTGCTCGACGAGGACGGCAAGTTCTACTTCATGGAGATGAACACGCGCATCCAGGTCGAGCACCCGGTGACCGAGATGATTACGCTCGCCGACATCGTGCGCAACCAGATTTTCGTCGCGCAGGGCGACCCGCTCTGGTACCAGCAGGCGGACGTAGTCTTCAACGGCCACTCCATCGAGTGCCGCATCAACGCCGAAGACCCCGAGACGTTCGCGCCGAGCCCCGGGCGCATCACGGCCTACAACGCGCCGGGCGGCCCCGGCGTGCGCCTGGACACCGCGGCCTACCCCGGCTACTTCGTGCCGCCTTACTACGACTCGCTCATCGCCAAGCTCATCGTCCACGCGCGCACGCGCGAGGTGGCGATAGCGCGCATGCGGCGGGCGCTGGAGGTGATGGTGGTCGAGGGCATCAAGACGACCATCCCGCTCCACCGCGCGATCATGGAAGACCCGTACTTCCGCGCCGGCGAGTACTCGACGCGCTTCATGGAGCAGTTCTTCGAGCGGCGCAAAAACCAGGGCGGGCTGACCGCCCCGGGTCGCGGCTGAGGCGGAGGCGGCGCGGGCGCGGGAAAAGCGCCCCGGCTGTTTGACCGGGGCGGGTATCGTCTTTATAATGAAGGACTTTTCTGGGGCGGCTTGCGCCGTCCGTGTGTGGGAGGAGCGAGAGAAATGGCTTACGCAATCATACGTTCCGGCGGCAAGCAGTTCCGCGTCGAAGAGGGCGGCACGGTGCGCGTGCCGACGCTCGACAAGCAGGCCGGCGACACGGTCGAGCTCGAAGCGCTGGTCATCGGCGGCGGCGAGGGCGGCGTGATGGTCGGGGCCCCGGCGGTCGAGGGCGCGCGCGTCAGCGGCACGGTCGTCGACCACGGCCGCGGCACGAAGGTGATCGTCTTCAAGAAGAAGCGCCGCAAGCAGTACAAGCGCACGCAGGGTCACCGGCAGAACTACACGACGGTCAAGATCGATTCTATCGGGTAAGACAGATGTTGGGTGTCAGATGCCGGATGCTGGTTAAAACTGACATCTAACATCCGGCATCTAACATCTGCTTCTGGAGTTAAGACAATGGCACATAAGAAGGGCGTAGGCTCATCCCGCAACGGCCGCGACTCGCACTCGCAGCGGCTCGGCCTGAAGAAGTTCGGCGGCGAGCAGGTCCTGGGCGGCAACATCCTGGCGCGGCAGCGCGGGACGAAGTGGAAGCCGGGCAAGAACGTCGGCCGCGGCAAGGACGACACGCTGTTCGCGCTCGTCGACGGCGTCGTCAAGTTCGAGGACAAGGGGCGGCAGGGCAAGTTCATCAGCGTCTACCCGGCGCAGGCGGCCGCCGCGCCCGCCGAGGAGATGCCGGCAGCAGCCGTCTAGGCAGTCCGAAGTACCTCCGAGTTGCTTCCGATGCGACGCCCGCGCCGAGTGCAAGCTCAAGCGCCGGGCGTCGCGCCGTTTTAAGCGGCCGGCAGTCAGCCATCAGCTTTCAGCTTTTGCGCGACGGCGGGCCGCCGGTGGTCTAGAGGGGCGCGGCGGTCTCCGCGAAGGTTCGGCAGAAGGCTGACAGCTTTGTTCATCGACCGGGC
>DASVSK010000300.1:0-1824 GCA_036388135.1 Pyrinomonadaceae bacterium
AGGCGGCCGTCGGCGTCGAGCGGACGCGCGTCCGCTTCGCCGAAACGGGCGAGGAGGAGATCGCCTGGCACGTCGAGACCGGCGACGTGCTCGACAAGGCGGGCGCTTACGCCGTCCAGGGGCGCGCGGCCCTCTTCATCGAAGGCATCGAGGGCGACTACTGGAACGTCGTCGGCCTGCCCGTCCGCCTCGTCTACGAACTCGCGCGCGGACTCGCGGCTTCGGGAAGTTAAAAGTAATCGGGGCTTCGGGAAGTTAAAAGTAGAAAGGCGGGAGTGAAGAACGAGGGCCGCGCCCACGTCTTCGCTCCCGCCTTTCGCCTTTCTACTTTTGTCTTTACTGCGAGCCGAGCATCTTGTTGAGGCGGCCGGAGAGCACTTCGACGAGGCTGTGCTTGGGGTCGTGGCCGCCGACGGTCGGAACCGAGACCGAGCCGCCGCGGTCGAGGATGACGACCGCGGGGAGCTGGTCGGCCCCCGTCTTCTTTAAAAGCGCGCCCTCGGGGTCGCGCAGCACGGCCGTCTTGAGCCCGCTCTTGCGCGCGAAGGCGCGGAGCTGGTCGTCGCTCGCGTAGGTCTTCGCCTGCGGCTTGTCCGAGTCGGTCGTCACCCAGTAGACGCGCACGTCGCGCTCGCCGAACTGGTCGGCCAGCTCCTGCACGCCCTGCACCTGCTGCTTCGAGAGCGGCCCCAGGAGCGACGAGCCGAAGGCCAGCACCACCACGTCGCCGCGCACCATCTGCGAGGTGATTTCGCCGCCGTCGGTCGTCTTGAGCTTAAAGTCGAGCGCGGCCTGCGCCCTCGACGCCGGCGCGGCACCCGCGGCCGCGAGCAGCAGCGCGAACGCGAGCGCGGTGGCCGAACGCCGTATGTTGCGTGACATCTTCATCTCCTTCTGCGCCGCGCCGGCGACGTCCGCGGGCCGAGTTTTTTCGGCGACATTCGCGGGCGCGCCGTCCCTGCGCGCGGGCAATCATGCCGGACATTTGATGTACGGTCAAATCGAATGGTTGGATTCAAAACACGGCCGCGGCCGTCAATCACGCTCGACGCGACGCCCCGGCCGGCCGTGTATTTTATAAACTTTCCCGCCCCCGCGCGCCGTACGTTGCCGCCCCAAAAACGCGCCGGGTTTTTGCGGGTCGTCGTCGACGACAACGGCCTGATGACGAGCCGCAAGCCCGACGACCTCCCCGCCTTCGACGAGAGGATGCTCGAAGAGTTCGCCGAAGGCGCACACCGCGCGCAGAAGGCCGCGGGACGGTGAAGGGAGCAGGCAGTAAGCAGTTAAGAGAAGAAGACTTCCCGGACAAACCCGGCTCAACGAATCGGAGGCGGCGAGTCATGGAACCCGCCGCCCCAGTTCGTTTGACTGCTTTCTCTTACTTCTTACTTCTTACTGCCACCTGCCTATCGCCTGCTCTCTTCCGGCGGCGTGCCGAAGACCTCCGTGTGCAGCGCGACGTAATCCTCCCAGGTGTCCATGTCGCGCGCGACGTAGGGCGAGTCGGCGGGGACGCGCAGCAGCTCCGCGCGGTGAGCGTCGAAGAGCGCGCGCAAGCCCTTCTCGGGTACCAGCGTCAAAAGCTCATCGCGGTACGCGAGGTCGACGAGGACGGGGTGGCCGCCGCGCCCCTGCCACTCCGGCGCGACGAGCCGCGCGCCCGTGCGCCGCCTCGCCTCGACAAGTTTTTTAATCTCCGACGGCGGCACGGCGGGCTGGTCGACCAGCGCCACGAGCGCCGCGCCGGCCCCCCGCGAAAGCGACTCGACGCCGCGCGCCACCGACACGCCCATCTCGCTCCCCGCCGCCTCGTTGAGCGCG
>DASVSK010000301.1:0-4117 GCA_036388135.1 Pyrinomonadaceae bacterium
GCTGTCGCACTACATCGCCGAGCAGGACCGCATCCGCGAGCAGTACGCGCAGATGGAGAAGCTGTCGGCGCTCGGCGAGCTGGCGTCGGGCGTGGCGCACGACTTCAACAACACGCTCGCGGGCATCCTCGGCCGCGCGCAGCTCCTGCTCACGACGCACGACCCGGAGAAGATAGAGACCGGCCTCAAGCTCATCATCAAGACGGCGAAGGACGGCGCGAAGACCATCAAGCGCATCCAGGACTTCGCGCGCCAGCGGCGCGACCACGACTTCCGGCCGGTCTCGGTCGACCAGCTCCTGCTCGACGTCCGCGAGATAACGCGGCCGCGATGGAAGAGCCGCGCCGAATCGGAGGGCGTCCACATCAGCCTTGAGCTTCAGCTCGGCTCGGACGAGCCGCGCGTGATGGGCGACGAGTCGGAGCTGCGCGAGGTGCTGGTCAACCTCGTCTTCAACGCCGTCGACGCGATGCCGCAGGGCGGCACGCTCACGCTCTCGACGCGCGAGGCGGGCGGCGCGGTCGAGCTGGCCGTGGCCGACACGGGGGTGGGCATGCCCGAGGAGGTGCGCTCGCGCGTCTTCGACCCGTTCTTCACCACGAAGGGCAACGCCGGGATGGGGCTCGGGCTCGCCGTCTCGTACGGCATCATCCGGCGGCACGAGGGGAGCATCGAGGTCGAGTCGGAGGTCGGGCGCGGGACGACCTTCCGCCTCAGACTCCCGGCGGCGAGCGGCGCGGCGGGGCAGGAGCCGGCCGCGGCCGAAGCGCCGGCCATCGCTCTCGTCCCGCACAGGCCGGGCGCGACGCGCGTCCTCGTCGTCGACGACGAGGAGAACGTGCGCGAGCTTCTGCGCGACATCCTTGAGAGCGAGGGCTATCAGGTGGCGCTCGCGTCGGGCGGGCGCGAGGCGCTGGGGCTGTTCGGCGACGGGAGCGGGTTCGACGCCATCTTCACGGACGTCGGGATGCAGGGCATGAGCGGCTGGGAGCTGGCGCACGCCGTGCGCGAGCTGGACGAGACGATCCCGGTGGCGGTCGTCACGGGCTGGGGCGAGGCGGTCGGCTCGGGCGAGCGCCTCGCCGCGCGGGTCGACTGGGTCGTGACCAAGCCCTTCGACGCCGCGCAGGTGCTCGCCATCGCGCGCGAGGTCGCGCGGCGGGGCGAGGCGCGCGCGAAGGGCGTCGCCGCCGCCTGAAGTTTTCGTGCAAAGGGGGAAAAGGGGAAGGGCCGCGTCTTCAGACGCGGCCCTTTTTTTATGTCGGTCTCCGGTGGGGCCGGGTGGCTCAGGCGTGCGCCTGCGTCTTGCCGTCGGCGTTGTCGCGCGAGTCGCTGGCGTCGAGGCCGTGGCGCTTGATCATGCGCTGGAGGGTGGTGCGGTCGATGCCGAGCAGGCGCGCGGCGGCCTGCTTGTTGCCGCCGGTGTGCCGGAGCACGCGCGCGATGTGGAGCCCCTCCAGCTCGGAGAGCGAGATGACGCGCTCCCCCTCCGGCGTTTCGCCCGCGGCGTCTTCGGGCGGGCGGGCGGGCGGCTCGGCTTCGCGCGCCGCGGCGGCCTCGCGCACGCGGTCGGGCAGGTCTTCCGGCCGGACGAGCCGGTCGCAGAGCGCGACGGCGCGGATGACGGCGTTCTCCAGCTCGCGTATGTTGCCCGGCCAGTCGTAGGAGACGAGCGCGCGGACGGCGTCGCGCGAGAAGCTGACGGGGCCGCCGCCGGGGCAGGCGCGCGCGGCGAAGTGGCGCGCCAGAGGCATGATGTCCTCGCGGCGCTCGCGCAGCGAGGGCAGGTGCAGCGTCACGGCGTTGAGCCGGTAGAACAGGTCCTGCCGGAAGCGCCCCTCGCGCACCTCGCGCTCGACGTCGCGGTTGGTCGCGGCGATGACGCGCACGCCCACGCGTATCGTGTGGTTCGAGCCGACGCGCCGAATCTCACCCTCCTGCAAGGCGCGCAGGAGCTTGACCTGGAAGGCCGGCGTAGTCTCCGTGATCTCGTCGAGCAGGATGGTGCCGCCGTCGGCCTCCTGCAGGAGCCCGCGTCGGTCGCGCTCCGCGCCGGTGAAGGAGCCGCGGACGTGGCCGAACAGCTCCGACTCGATCAGCTCCGAAGGCACCGCGCCGCAGTTGACGGCGACGAACGCGCCCTCGGCGCGCGGGCTGCGGCAGTGGATGGCGCGCGCCACCACCTCCTTGCCCGTCCCCGACTCGCCCGTGATGAGGACCGGAAGCGCGGTCGCCGCGACGCGCCCCACCATCTTCATCACGCCGACGAAGCCGGAGCTGACGCCGACGAGGTCGATGTCCGAGGTGTAGACGGGCTGGGGCGGCAGCTCGCCCGTCGTGCCGGGGCGCTCGCGCTTCTCCAGCGAGCGGCGCACGTCCTGCGCGATGCGCATCACGTCGCCCACCTCGAACGGCTTCATCAGGTAGTCGTACGCGCCCGAGCTGACGGCGTCGAGCGCGCCGGCGGCCGACCCGTGGCCGGTCATCAGCACGATCTGCGCGTCGGGCTGCTCCTCGACGAAGCGGCGGAGCACGGCGTAGCCTTCGGCCTCGTGGCTGTCGCTGAGCTTGACGTCGCAGAAGACGAGCTGCCAGCTCCCGCCGGCGAGCAGCTCGAAGGCGCGCTCGGCCGAGTCGGCCTCGCACACCTCCCAGCCTTCGCCGCGCAGCACCTCCGCGACGTTGTCTCGCACCAGTTCGTTGTCGTCTATGACGAGGGCTTTCATGGTTGTGACGGGGACGCGTCTACGCCCCTTCCCCCGGTGCCGCGCCGTCACACTGCGGCCGGAAGCGGGGCGAAGGAGGCGGCTGCCTGGGTTTCAAGGGGCGCGGGCATTATAGGGCCGGGACGGGCACTCCTGGCAAGCGCGAAGCGCGGGCGGCCAGCGCGACCCGGCGCTCGTACGCCTCGCGGACGAGCGCGACGTCTTCGAGGAAGTGCGGCAGCTCCGGGAGCGTGAGCGCCTGCGGGCCGTCGACGAGCGCGCGCGCCGGCTCCGGGTGGAAGTCGACGAGGACCATGTTCGCGCCCGCGATGACGCCCTGCGCGGTGGCGTGGAGGATGTCGAGCAGGCGGTCGGGCGCGCGGGCGCGCGTCCCCGTCGAGTGCGAGGGGTCGACGCAGACGGGCATCCGCGTCAGGCGCTTGACGACGGGGACGTGCGCGAAGTCGACGAAGTTGCGGTGCGGGTCGCCGATGCCGGTCTTCATCCCGCGCAGGCCGAAGACGACCTTGCGGTTGCCCTCGCTCGCCAGGTACTCGGCCGCGTGGAGCGACTCGTCGAGCGTGATGCCAAAGCCGCGCTTGAGGAGGACGGGGAACTCGCGCTGGCGGCCGACGATCTTGAGCAGCTCGAAGTTCTGCGTGTTGCGCGTGCCGATCTGGAGCATGACGCCGGCGGGGCTGCCCGTCTCTTCGAGCGCGCCGCGTATCTCGTCGATGTGCGACTCGTGCGTGATCTCCATGGCGATGACGCGGACGCCGTACTTGCCGGCCAGCTCGAAGACGTAGGGCAGGCAGTCGCGGCCGTGCCCCTGGAACGAGTATGGCGAGGTGCGCGGCTTGTACGCGCCCATGCGCGTGCAGACCTGCCCGGCCTCGCCCAAAGCGCGCATCATCAGCTCGACGTGCCGGCGCGTGTCGACCGCGCACAGCCCGGCGAAGACGTGGAGCGTGTCCTGGCCGAAGCGCACGCCCTTGTAGTCGAAGTGCGTGGGGCGGTCGTCGTCCTTGTGGCGGCCGATGACGCGGTACTCCTCCGAGACGCGGACGGCGTGCCCGACGCCGGGGAGCCGCCGCATGTCTTCGACGTGGAGGCCGGCCGTGTTGCCGATGAGGTAGATTTCGGTCAGGGACTTCTCGGCCCCCTGCTCCCGGTGGACGCGCAGCTCGATGCCGGGCAGGCGCGCGAGGTGCTCCATCAGCCGGGCGTAAGTCCGCCCCCCGGCCGCGACGTTCTGTTCGAGTATGAGAATCATGGCTTTAAAACTCCCCGTGCTGAAAACTTCCCGCAGGAAGGACGACGGAAGGGCGGAGGGTGAAAGTAATGCCGACGGCCGTCACCTCATCCTTCGCCCTTCACCCCTCCGAAGCGGCCCCGGCCGCGCGGGTCTGGAG
>DASVSK010000302.1:0-3448 GCA_036388135.1 Pyrinomonadaceae bacterium
TCGCACCTGTGCGAGCGGCTCCTCGCGGAGGGGCACGACGTCCTCTGTCTCGACAACTTCTTCACGGGGCGGCGCGAGAACGTTTACCACCTGATGGACTCCAAGCGGTTCGAGGTCGTCCGCCACGACGTCATCGAGCCGATACTCCTGGAGGTGGAGCAGATTTACAACCTCGCCTGCCCGGCCTCGCCCGTCCACTACCAGTACAACCCCGTCAAGACGGTCAAGACCAACGTCCTCGGGACGATCAACATGCTCGGCCTCGCCAAGCGCGTCAGGGCGCGCATCCTCCAGGCGTCCACCTCCGAAGTCTACGGCGACCCGGAAGTCCACCCGCAGACCGAGGACTACTGGGGGCACGTCAACTGCGTCGGCCCCCGCAGTTGCTACGACGAGGGGAAGCGGCTGGCCGAGACGCTGATGATGGACTACCACCGGCAGAACGGGGTCGACACGCGCATCATCAGGATATTCAACACCTACGGCCCGCGGATGCTTGAGAACGACGGGCGCGTGGTGTCGAACTTCGTCGTGCAGGCGCTGCGGGGCGAGGAGCTGACCATCTACGGGACGGGCGCGCAGACGCGCTCGTTCTGCTACGTGGACGACCTCGTCGACGCCATGGTGCGCCTGATGAACGTCGAGCAGGGCGCGCACGCGGACGTCGACGTCCACGACCCCGTCAACGTCGGCAACCCCGGCGAGTTCACCATGCGCGAGCTGGCCGAGGAGGTCGGGCGCGCCGCGGGCGTCGGGGTGCGCCTCCGCACCTGCCCGCTCCCCAAAGACGACCCGCGCCAGCGCCGCCCCGACATCACGCGCGCGCAGAAGCTCCTCGGCTGGGAGCCCACGGTGCCGCTCCGGGACGGCCTCAAACGCACGGTCGCCTACTTCGCGGAAAGGATTAAGAGGAGTGATAAGTGACGTGTGGCGAGATGGGAAAGGGCGCGCCCCTCCCTTCTCGCCACCCGCCGCCCTGTCACCCGTCACCAGATGAGCGAACACTCACACGACCAAGAAGTCCCGGCGAGCGTGCCGGGGATGTGCCTGGCGGCGCTCGGGCGGCACGCCAAGCCCGACGCGCTGAGCCTGAAGGTGAAGGGGCAGTGGCTCTACATCCCCGGCGAGGCGATCATCAAGCGCGTGCGCGCCGTCGCGCTCGGGCTCTCGGCGCTCGGCGTGAGGAAGGGCGACCGCGTCGCGCTCCTCTCCGAGAACCGCCCCGACTGGTCGGTCGTCGACCTCGCCATCCTCAGCCTCGGCGCGGTCAACGTCCCCATCTACACGACGCAGGCCCCCGACCAGGTGCGCTTCATCCTCGAAGACTCGGGCGCGCGCGTGCTCTTCGTCTCGGGCCGGAAGGTCTACCGCCACGCGCGCCCCGGCGTCGAGCCGGTCGAGGGCGTCGAGCGCGTCGTCTTCTTCGACACCGACGCGGCCGACGGAGCCGAGGGCGCGCTCTCGCTCTTCGAGCTTGAGCAGACAGGCGCGGAACTCGACGCGGCCGAGCCCGAAGTCTTCAGCCGCGCCTTGAACGCCGTCGGCCACGAAGACCTCGCGACCATCATCTACACGTCGGGGACGACGGGCGAGCCCAAGGGCGTGATGCTCACGCACGGCAGCTTCGTCGCCAACGTGCTCGCCATCTCGGGGTCGCTCCCCATCCTCCCGACCGACGTGGCGCTCTCGGTGCTCCCGCTCTCACACATCTTCGAGCGCGTCGTCTTCTACGTCTTCTGCCACAGCGGCGTCTCGGTGGCCTACGCGCCCTCGTTCGACGTGGTCGGCGAGTACCTGCGCGAGGTGCGCCCGACGATCATGACGGCCGTGCCCCGCCTCTTCGAGAAGGTCTTCCACAAGATAGTCAAGAAGGGGACGGCCGAGGGCGGCTGGAAGGCCCGGCTCTTCAACTGGGCGCTCGGGGTCGGGCAGCGGCACGCGGAGCTGAAGGACAAGGGGCAGACCGTGCCGCCGCTCCTACAGATTCAGCAGGAGGTGGCGAGCCGGCTCGTCTTCTCGAAGTGGCGCGAGGGCGTGGGCGGCCGCCTGCGCTTCTTCGTCTCGGGCGGCGCGCCGCTCTCGCCCGTGCTCTCCTACGCCTTCCTCGGCGCGGGCGTCGTCATCCTGCAAGGGTACGGGATGACCGAGACGTGCATCGTCTCGGCCAACCGCCCCGAGGACAACCGCGTCGGCTCGGTGGGACTGCCGTTCCCGGGCGTCGAGGTGAGGACGGACGCCGACGGCGAGTTCCTCGTCCGCGGGCCGAACCTGATGCGCGGCTACTACGGCCACGACGCCGAGACCGCCGCCGTCTTCACCGAGGACGGCTGGTTCAGGACGGGCGACGTGGGGAGCATCGACGGCGCGGGCAGGCTCCACATCACCGACCGGAAGAAGGAGCTGTTCAAGCTCTCGAACGGCAAGTACGTCGCGCCGCAGCTCGTCGAGAGTCTCATCAAGCAGAGCCAGTTCGTCAGCCAGGTCGTCGTCATCGGCGCGGGGCGCAAGCAGCCGGCCGCGCTCATCGTCCCCGACTGGGAGGCGCTCGCCTCGGCGCTCCCCGCGCCCCAGGCCGAGGAACACACGCTGCGCGTCGCCTGGAGCCGCAACCCCGCGGCCGTCAAGCTCGTCCAGACCGAGGTGGCCGAGCTGACCCGCCCGCTCCACGACTACGAGCGCGTCCGCCGCGTCGCGCTGCTCCCCGACGAGTTCTCCATCGACGGCGGCGAGCTGACCCCCACGCTCAAGGTCAAGCGCCGCGTCATCGACGAGAAGTACCACGACCTGATCGAAGAGATTTACAACGGCGCGGGAGACGGCAGGCAGTAGGCAGATGGCAGTTTATAGGAAGAGAAGGCGGCCGGACGGATAGGCGGCGGCGAGATTGACAACTCGCCGCCGCCTATCCTTATTAAGCGGGTTCGTTCGGCAGGCAGCAGGCTTTCTCCTCTTAACTGCCCGCCGCCGTCCGCCTGCTGCCTGCCGTCCCCTCAGGCGTCGGTCAGCGTGAGGCGCTCGATTTCGAGGAGCGACTCGGCCAAGCGCGCGCGGTTGTAGGGGAGCTCGGCCAGTACCTCTTCGGCGAGGCGGCGCAGGTGCGCCGGCAGCGTGTGGGCGGCGAAGGGGGGCGCGTCCGCGGGCGGCGCGTGGCGGGAGAGCATCTGCACCTCCGCGCCGCAAAAGTCGCAGGACTCGATGTGCTCCGCGACGCGCCCTGCGCGCGCCGCCGGGCGCAAGCCCCGGCAAAAAGTGAGTAGCGTCTCGGTGTGGGGGCAAGTCCGAAGTTTATTAAACCGTGCCGTGCTTGAAGAAGGCATGAGTGCTCCTCGCTGTCTCTCATTTAGTCGCCATGGGCCAACCGGGGGGCTTGGGGCGGCACGCGCGAGTGGAACGCAGTTCGGTAAAGCACAGCGCGGGTCGGGCGATAAGTCGCCGGCCGAGCGGCTGG
>DASVSK010000303.1:0-7386 GCA_036388135.1 Pyrinomonadaceae bacterium
CGAGAACTTGTAGCCGCGCCGCCACTCGAACTTGTCGACCGCCTTCATCAGCCCGATGTTGCCTTCCTGAATCAGGTCGAGGAACTGCAACCCGCGGTTGGTGTACTTCTTCGCTATCGAGACGACGAGGCGGAGGTTGGCTTCGATCAACTCGCGCTTGGCCTGTGCGGTCGCGGTCTCGCCGGTGACGATTGATTGGAGCGAGCGCTTTATCTCGACGGGGGCTATCTGGTGGTCGGCCTCTATCTGCTGGAGCCGCTTGCGCGCGTTGGCGACGTGGCGCTTGAACTCCTTCTCGTCGTCGGGGCGCAGGCGCTTGCGTTCGAGCTTCTCGGCGTAGCCGGCCGCCTCGTTCTCGGCGACGCGAATCTCCTTGTGGACTTTGCGGATGGAGTTGATGAGGCGCTGGCGCGCGTGCTCGGTCAGGTTGAGCTGGCGCATCTCCTGCGCTATCTCAAGGCGCATGCGCGCCACCTTGCGCTTCAGGCGCAGAATCTTCTTGGAAGACTTGCCGCGCGTTATCTTCTGCTCGGCGCGCAGGCGCTCCCACTCCTTCAGCCCCGCCTTGAAGATGCGGCGGATGTTCTCGATGCCTTCGAGCGTCCAGCGCAGGTACTCGTCGGCCTTGTCCTCCTGCCCCGTCAGCTCGGCCTGCTCCGAGAAGGTGACGTAGTCCCTGATGTTGAGCCGCGCCGCCTCCAGCTCGTCGCCTATCTTACAAAGCTCCTTGACCGCGATGGGCGAGCGCGAGATGGCCTTCTGCGTCTTGATCTGGCCGCGCTCGATGCGCTTGGCGATGGAGACCTCGCCCTCGCGCGTCAGCAGCGGGACGATGCCCATCTCGCGGAGGTAGAGGCGGACGGGGTCGTTCGTCTTGTCCAGCACGCCGGCCGAGAGGTCGAGCTCGATGTCCTCGTCCACCTCGCCGTCCAGGTCCTCGGGCGCGACCGCGACGGCCGAGACTTCGATGAGGCGCTCGTCCGAGTCGGTGACGGTGATGTTCGACCCTTCGAGCTTCTGGAGCACGTCCTCGATGTCATCGGGCGAGACGATGTTGTCGGGGAGTTCCCGGTTGAGGTCGTCGAAGGTGAGGAACTTCTTGTCGCCGCCGAGTTCGAGCAGCCGCTGCATCACGTCGTCCTGGTCTTTCTCTTCCATGCTCATCTTCTAATCCACCTCGGGGTCGCTCGAAAGGGAACGGGATTCGCGGCCGGCTCGCGCGGGGTCGGTCGGTCGGTTCGGCTCGTCAGGTCGATGAGGGGGCGGGGCCGTTCACGCTTCCCGCGTGCGGGAGCAGGGCCGAGCGGCGGCGCTTCAGCTCCAGGTCTTCCATGATGAGCCGGTCGCGGCGCGAGTCTTCCCCGGCGCGGTCGGCCGACGCTATCTCGGCGGCCAGCTCTCTGAGGCGGCGGTCGTAGCTCATCAGCCGGAGCGTCATCAGGCAGCTCTCGGCCTCCGAGAGGAAGGCGTCGGTCGCCTCGCCCTCGGCGCGCTCGGGCTCCTGCATCAGGACGAGCGGCACGACGTCGGCCGCGACCACGTCGCCCTCGGTGAGCGCGCCGAGCGTGGAGAAGTCCACCGGCCGGCCGGCCGCGTCGAGCTCCTTGAGCGCGCGGAAGATCGCGGCCGTCGGCAGCTCGGCGTAGTCCGACTCGTCGACCTGCGGGAGCACCGCGCGGCGCAGCTCCTCGTCGTGGACGAGCAGCTCCAGAAGTCTCTGCTCGGCGACCGTGGGCGGGACGGTCTCGGAGCGGACGATGCGCCTCTTGAGGTCGGCGTCGCCGCCCGCGGCGGCCTTCGGGTCGCGCGCGCTCACGCTCTTCCAGAGCTCCTGCCGGAGTCCCTTCTCCTCGACGCGGAGCGCGTCCATCACCATGTCAAAGTACTCGCGCTTCTGGATGGGGTTCCGCACGGAGCGGACGAAGGGCAGCGCCTCCTCGACCGCCTCGGCCTTCTGCGCGGGGATGCGCAGGGAGCGCTCGCGCGTGGCCTGTTCCAGGACGAACTGCATGTGCGGGACGGCCTGGCCGCGGCGGCGGTTGTACTCCTCCGCGCCGTGCGCGCGGACGAACTCGTCCGGGTCGGCACCGTCGGGGAGCACCAGAATCTTGACCTCAAAATCTTCCGGGAGGAGCACCTCTATCGCGCGTTTCGCCGCGTTGATTCCGGCGCGGTCACCATCATAATTGACGACCACTTTGCGCGCAAACCTGTTCAGAAGCTTCGCCTGCTCGGCCGTCAGGGCCGTCCCCAGACTCGCCGCGACGTTGCGCACGCCGTGCTGGAAGGGGACGATTAAGTCCAGATAACCCTCGACGAGGATGGCGAATTTCTTCTTCCGAATCTCGTCGCGCGTGGCGCTCAGGCCGAAGAGGTGGCGGCCCTTCGTGTAGGCGGCCGTCTCGGGCGAGTTGAGGTACTTCGGCTCGTCGCCCGGCCGCATGGCGCGCGCGCCGAAGGCGACGGGGCGGCCCTGCGCGTCGAGCACGGGGAAGATGAGGCGGCCGCGGAAGCGGTCGTAGTAGCCGCCCTGCTCCTTCTTCACCACCAGCCCGCTCCGCTCGATCTGCCCGATGCTCGCGCCCTTGCCCTTGAGGTACGTCCCGAGCGCGTCCCAACTGTTCGGCGCGTAGCCGAGGCGGAACGTCCTGACGGTCTCTTCGACTATGCCGCGCCCCCCGACGTACTCGCGCGCGGCGCGCGCCTCGGCGTTGTCTTCGGCGAGGTGGCGCTCCCAGAATTCGAGCGCCCACCCGTTCAGCTCGACGACCTCGTCGGCCTCCTTCCGCTTCGCCTCGAACCGCTTGTCGTCCACCAGCTCGGGCAGCGGCACGCCCGCCTTCTCCGCCACGACCTTGACCGCCTCGGGGAACGACAGCCCCTCCAGCTCCATCACGAAGTTGAAGACCGAGCCCCCCTTGGAACACCCGAAACAGTAGAAGATGTTCTTCGACGGGTTGACCGAGAACGAGGGCGTCTTCTCCTGGTGGAAGGGGCAGCAGGCCATCCAGTTCGCGCCCTTCTTCTTGAGCGTCACGTAGTCGCCCACCACGCGGACGATGTCCGCCTGCCGCCTGAGGTCGTCGATGAATGTCTGCGGGTAGCGCATGCCTGTACAGATTCAATCCCACCGGCGGGGCGCGTGGCAAGGGCGCGCGGGCGTCTAGACGATGTGCGCGAAGAAGCGCCTCAGTTTCTCCGGGTCGAGGCGGCCTTCGGTGCGGACGCCGCCGCACAAGTCGAGGCCGAAGGGGCGGACGCTCCCGACCGCCTCGGCGACGTTCTCGGCGTTGAGACCCCCGGCGAGGAAGACCGGCACCGGCGACGCCTCCACTATGCGGCGGCTCACGCGCCAGTCGTGCGTGCGCCCGGTGCCGCCTAGCTCTTTGACGGCGAGGGACTGGTTGCCGGAGTCGAGCAGCAGCGCGTCGACGTGCCGCGCCGCCTCCAGAGCCTCCGCGAGCGACCCCTCGCCCGTGACGTGGACGACCTGCACGAGCGAGACGCCGGGCAGCGCCGCCCGCAGCTCGCCGTAGACTTCGGCGTCCACGCGGTCGCAGAGCTGCAAGGTGTTCGTGCGGCAGCGGCGCTGCTGCCCGACGATGGCGGCCGCGTCCTGCGCGCAGGTCAGCAGGAAGGAGGCCACCGGCGGCGGCACGCGCGCGGCTATCTCCGCTATCAGCCCCTCGTCGATGACGCCCGGCCCGCTCGGCATCGCCGACACCAGCCCGACCGCCGACGCGCCGCACCCGACCGCCGCCCGCATCTCCTCGACGCTCGCAATGCAGCAGATTTTCACGCGCGGCCGAATCAACTCGTTCCCTCTACTTTCGGACGGGGAGGATTTACGTGGGTGGACAGGATGAACAGGATAAAGCATTCAAGGCTTGAGATTTCAAATTTGAAATCTTCAATTCTTATCCTGTTCATCCTGTCCACCCATGTGAATTATTCCTTCTTCAACTCGCCTACTGCTTCAGCTCGACGAGGGTAGCGCCCGCGCCGCCCTGGTTGTCGGGGGCGAGGTCGAAGCGCGCGACGTGCGGGTGGTGGCGGAGGAGTTCCGCCACCGCGCGGCGGAGCGCGCCCGTGCCGTGGCCGTGGATGATGCGGACGTGCGTGTGCCCCTGGAGGAACGCCTCGTCGAGGAAGCGGTCGACGCGGTCGCGCGCCTCGTCCGTGGTCTGGCCGATGAGGTTCAGCTCGGACTCGACGGCGTCGCGCGAGCCCTTGAGCTTGACCTCGGTGCCGCGCTCCTGCATGCGCCGGAGGCGGCCGGCGAGCGTGTCGTCCTCGGCCTTCGGCTTCTTCGGCATCGCCTTGACGATTTCGAGGTTGGAGACCTTTTCGCGGAAGCGCAGATTTTTGACGCGCACCTCGGCCTCGCCGTCGCTGACGCGCTCGACCGTGCCGGTCATGCCGAGCGTCGTCAGGCGCACCTCGTCGCCGGCCGCTATCTGGCGCGGCGGCTCGTCGGCCGGCGTGGGCGTCGCCTCATGCGCGTCGCCGCCTTTGACGACGCGGACGCCGCCCGCCTCGCCCGCGCGCTGCTGCTGCGAGGCGGGGCGCGCCTCGGCGCGGGCCTTGGCGGCCTCGCGGCGCAGCTCGGCGGCGCGGCGCTCGGCCTCGCGCTCGACGCGCACGCGCTGCGCTCGGTCTTCTATCTTCGAATACAGCTCGCGCGCCTGCCGCTCGAAGTCGGCGACGGCGCGCTCCATCGCGCGCGCGAACTCGGCCTGCCGCTCGCGCTCGCGGCGCGCGGCCTCCGCGTCGAGCGAGTCGTAGCGCTCGGCGACGGCGCGGCGCTCCTCTTCGAGCGCGCGGCGTAAGTTTTCGGCCTCCTCGGCCTCGCGCTGGATGCGGCGCAGGTAGGCTTCGGCGGCGAGCGTGCGCTCGTCCACGCGCGAGCGCGCCGCCTCGATGATTTCGTCGGGCAGCCGGAACCGCCGCGCTATCTCAAGCCCGGCTGAGGAGCCCGCGACGCCGACGAGCAGCCGGTAGGTCGGCTGCAAGGTGCGCTCGTCGAACTCGACGCTCGCGTTCTGCACGCCCTCCTCGTTAGAGGCGTACATCTTGAGCCCCGAATAGTGCGTCGTGGCGATGACGTGCGCGCCGCACGCGCGGCGGAAGTGGTCGACGACGGCGACGCCGAGCGCCGAGCCCTCTTCGGGGTCTGTGCCCGTGCCGACCTCGTCGAGGAGGATGAGCGCGGGGCTCCGGCACTCGTCGACCATGCGGCGGATGTTCGAGACGTGCGAGGTGAAGGTCGAGAGGTTGGCGGCGAGCGACTGCCGGTCGCCGATGTCGGCCAGCACCGACTCGTAGGGCGGAACCCTCGCCTCGCGCGCGGGGACGTGGAGCCCCGAGAGCGCCATCAGCGAGAGCAGTCCCGCGGTCTTGAGCACGACCGTCTTGCCGCCCGCGTTCGCGCCCGAGATGACCATCACCGGCCGCGCCGGGTCGAGCCTGAGGGTGACGGGGACGACTTCGAGCCCCTGCTCGCGCAGGTTCTCTTCGAGCAGTGGGTGGCGCGCCTCGAAGAGTTCGAGGGCGTTGCCTTCGTCAATCGACGGCTCGACGGCGCGCAGGCGCGCGGCGAGCGCGGCCTTCGCGCCCACGAAGTCCAGCTCGGCGACGGCCTCGGCCGCCAGCCCCACCGCGGGCAGCTCGGCGCGTAGCTCCTCGGTGAGCGTCGAGAGGATGCGCGTCACCTCGCGCTCCTCCGTCTCGCGCAGCGCCTGAAGCTCGTTGTTCGACTCGATGGTCTCAAGCGGCTCGACGAAGACGGTCGCGCCCGAAGACGAGAAGCCGTGCGCGACGCCCGCGACGCGGCCGCGGTGGTCGCTGCGGACGGGGATGACGAAGCGGTCGTTGCGCAGCGTGACGAGCTGATCCTGAATCGCCTCCTCGGAGCGGCGCATCAGGGTTTCGAGCGAGCGCGTGATGGTCGAGCGCATGCGGACGATGTCGGCGCGTATGCGCGCCAGCTCGGGGCTCGCGCGGTCGTCCAGCTCGCCCGACGGCAGTATCTTCGAGAAGACGCGCGCGGCTAAGCCCGGCAGCGTGCGCGGCAGCCCTTCGACCACGCCCCACAGCACCGGCGCGGCCTCGCGCGCGGCCGAGACGGCGGCGCGCGCGTCCGCCGCCTGCTCGCACAGCCGCGCCAGCTCCAACAGCACCAGCGGGTCGAGAATCGTCCCCTCTATCCGCAGCCGCGCTATCGCCTCGGCCGGGTCGCTCAGCTCCGAGAATGACCAGCGCGCCCCCCGCGCGCGCATCTCGACGCACTCCGTGACCGCGCGCAGCGCGCCGCGCACCTCCGCGACCGAGCCGAGCGGCGCGAGCCCTTCGGCCCGCTCGCGCCCCATCGGCGTCTGCGCGTACCGCCACACGAGCGCCCGCGCGCCCTCGTACTCCAGCGTCTGGAAAGCCTGGTCGTTCATAGGTGAATGGTTAATAGTAAATGGTGAATGGTGGCAAGACAAAGGCCGCGGGCGCGCGCCGCCTGTTCGCGATTTAAGGCTCGCCGTTTACGAGCGTTGCCTTCTGCGCTCGGTGCCGCTCATGGCGGCGTCGAAGAGGCGTGCGGGGTCGAGCAGGTAGACGGTCTCGCCGCGGCGTGAGAAGGTCGCGCGCGCGGGGAGCGCGTGCGAGTCGGGCGAAGGCGTCAGGTCGCGCGGCGTCAGGGTCACGGCTTCGGCCGTCTCGGCGGCGAGCGCCAGTTGCTCGTCGCCCGCGAGCGAGGCGACGAGCGCGAACGCCCCGGGGCGGCGGTCGAAGGCGAGCCCCAGCGTCTCGAAGAGCCGAGCCGGGTCGAGGACGGTGCGCATCCGCCCGCGCACCGGGACGACGCCGAGGACGGGCGGCGGCGCGTGCGGCAGCGGCGCGGGCTCCGCCCACGCCGTGACGCACTCGTGCTCGTCCGCGTAGACGGCGAAGGCGAGCCCGCCCGCGCGCATCAAAAGCGCCTCGCGCCCGACGCGCGCGGGCGCTTCGGCGTTCGTGTCTTCCTGTTCCTTCATTGTGTCCGCGTGGGGGCCGGCAGTGCGCTCTGGTTTAGCACGCGCGCGAGACGCGAGGCAAGGCGGCCGGGCGCGTGGCGCGCGCGCGACTCTGTTAAACTCTACGAACACTGACGGAAGGGAAGGGAGTCAGATAGATGGACGAATTCGACCGCTACCGCGCGGAGATGAACGAGAAGCTGCTCGGGTCGGGCCACCTCGGCATCAAGCGATTCTTCGCGCTCGACACGCAGGCTTACGAGCAGGGCGCGCTCGACAAGAAGACGAAGGAGCTGATGGGCCTGGTGGCCTCGGCCGTGCTGCGCTGCGACGACTGCGTGACGTACCACATCAAGCAGTGCGTCGAGGTCGGGGTGACGCGCGA
>DASVSK010000304.1:0-6448 GCA_036388135.1 Pyrinomonadaceae bacterium
GCTGTCGCACTACATCGCCGAGCAGGACCGCATCCGCGAGCAGTACGCGCAGATGGAGAAGCTGTCGGCGCTCGGCGAGCTGGCGTCGGGCGTGGCGCACGACTTCAACAACACGCTCGCGGGCATCCTCGGCCGCGCGCAACTCCTGATGCGCACGCGCGACCCGGAGAAGATTCGCCGCGGGCTGGAGATCATCGCGCGCGCGGCCGAGGACGGGGCCCACACCGTCAAGCGCATACAGGACTTCGCGCGCCAGCGGCGCGACCACGACTTCCGGCCGGTCTCGGTCGACCAGCTCCTGCTCGACGTCCGCGAGATAACGCGCCCGCGATGGAAGGACAGCGCGGCCGCGGCGGGCGTGCAGATCACGCTCGACCTGCGCCTGCGTTCGAGCGCCACCGTGATGGGCGACGGCTCGGAGCTGCGCGAGGTGCTCGTCAACATGATCTTCAACGCGGTGGACGCCATGCCGCGCGGCGGCCGTCTGACGCTCACCTCCGACGAGGAGGACGGCCGCGTCGTCCTCTCCGTCGGCGACACCGGCGCGGGGATGATGCCCGAGGTCAGCGCGAAAGTCTTCGACCCGTTCTTCACCACGAAGGGCAAGGCCGGGATGGGGCTCGGGCTCTCCGTCTCGTACGGCATCATCCGGCGGCACGAGGGCTCGGTCGAGGTCGAGTCGGAGGTCGGGCGCGGGACGACCTTCCGCATCATCCTCCCCGCCGCGGTCGGCGAGGCGGCGGCGACCGCCTGCGACACGGCCGCGCCGGAGGAGCCCGCCCGCGCGGACGGCGCGCGCCCCATCAGGATTCTCGTCGCGGAGGACGAGCGCGACGTGCGCGACCTGCTGTGCGAGATACTCCGCGCGGAGGGGCACGAGGTTCACCCGGCGGCGAGCGGCGTCGAGGCGCTCGAAATGTTCCGCGCTTCGAGCTTCGACGCGGTCTTCACGGACATCGGCATGCCGGGGATGAGCGGGTGGGAGCTGGCGCGCGCCGTGCGCGAGACGGACGGGTCGGTGCCGCTCGCGGTCATCACGGGCTGGGGCGACGCCGTCGGCTCGAACGAGCAGCGCGCCGCGGGCGTCGACTGGGTCGTCACCAAGCCCTTCGACGCCGGCCGCATCGCGGAGCTGGCCGCCGACGCCTCGCAGCGCAGGCGCGCCGAACCCGCGGCGGGGCGCGAGCTCGCCTTCGTCATGTGAGGGCGGCCCGACGGTTAAAGGCTAAAGCGAAGGACTAAACCGAAGGTTAAGGCCAAAGCGAAAGCGCGCCGGGGGTGACGACCACCCGCGGCGCGCTTTCGCGCGAGACGCGACTCTTAAGTGTCCCGGCGGCCCCGCGGTCAGCCCTCGCGGCGGCGCTCCCTCAGCTCGCGGCTGTGGTCGAGGGCGCGGCCGACGCTCTGCTCGACGGCTTCGAGGCGGAAGGGTTTGAGGATGAAGTCGAACGCCCCGAGCCGCGTGAGCCCCTCGGCGTGCGTGCGGTCGCCGATGCCGGAGATGACGATGACGGGCGTGTCGGGCTGCTCGCGCCGGAGGATGCTCAGCAGCTCCACGCCGCTCAGGCCGGGCATCGAGATGTCGGTCATCACCGTGTCGTAGGTCTGCTCGCGGAGGAAGGCGAGCGCCTGCTCGGCCGTCGCCGCGGCGTGGCACATGTGCTCCTCCGAGAAGAGGTCGTAGAGCACGTCGCGCACGGCGTCGTCGTCGTCAACAATTAGTATGGCGGCCATCCGTTTCAGCGCCTCCGGCGGGAAATTTGCGCACGCACGCGCGGCACTCCGCCCGGCGGGGCCGGGTGCGTCGTTCGACTCGACTGCTGTTCAAGACCGAGAGGATGAAGGGCGGCGGAATACTAACACAGGCGGAAACATAACGGCGAGCGGGAGCGGAAGCGCCGAAGTCTGAACGCCGGACGGCGAACAAAGAACAGGAGGCCGGGTCTCCCTCGCGGGAAGCCCGGCCTCCGTCTTTCGGTCCGTCGTTCGGCGTTTCGGCGAGCGCCTTACCTGTTCGGCGCGCTCGCGCGAATCGTCAGCTCGCTGCCCCTCATCAGCTCCAGGTCTTCGCGCCCCTGGACGTAGATGGAGCCCGCGCCCGCGCCCGCGCCGATGGCCGCGCCGATGGCCGCGCCCTTGCCGCCGCCGGCAATCGCGCCGATGATCGCGCCTACGGCCGTGCCGATGGCCGCGCGCTGCGCGGTCTGCGTGCCGCGGCTGCTGTCGTCGCGCACCGTGCCCTCGTTGTCGACCTGCACGGTCTCGCCGTTCATCCCGCGGACGGTCTCGATGAAGCCCGCGAACTGGTACGTGCGGCCGTTGAGGCGGATGGAGTCGAAGTTGAGCGCGATGTCGGAGCGACCCGTGACGCGGCCGCTGCGGCTGGAGCTGGCGACATGCCCCTCGATGACCGCGCCCTGGAACTGCGCGGGCGAGGTCACGGTCAGCGTGAAGCGGTCGCCGGTCTGCACCGTCCTGGTCGTCAGGTCGGACTCAAGCCGCGCCGTCAACACCTGCCCGTCGGCCACGGCGAAGTCGCCGCCCGCCGACGAGTTGACGCCGGTCGAGCCGGTCTGTCCGTAGCCCGCGGTCGACCCGTTGTAGACGTTCCACTCGGCGACGTCCGACGTGCGCTCGTAGACGTTGCGGACGACTATCGGGTTCACGCCGAGGCGCTCGTTCCAGATTTCGCGCGTCACGCGCAGGCGGCGGCCGCCCTCAATCGGGTCGAAGGTGACGGTGAAGTCCGTCTCGCGGTTGCCCGACGAGCGGACGACGAGGCGGTCGCCGACGATGGTCGAAGCGACGCGCGAGTAGCTGCCGTTGGGGAGCTGCTCGCGGGCCTCGGCCGCGTTGGCGACGAAGGTCGTCTGCGGGGCGCGCGAGCTGGCGATGGTCACGCTGTTGCCGTTGCGCTCGATGGCGAGCATCTCGGGCGCGTCGAGCCGGCGCATGAGCTGCTCACGCACGCGGCTGCGGTCGCCGACGGGCAGGCTGCGGACGGCCGTCTCGGCGGCGTTCGTCGCGTTGTCGCTCTGCGTCGTGTCGAGGCGGAACGTGCCGGTCAGGCGGTTCGCGGCGCGGACGCCGCCGCCGCCGCGGCGTTCGTTCTGGCCGAAGACGCCCCCGCCGGCCGTCGTGTCAGTCCCGTAGCCGGGGAGCGAGCGCACGTCCCAGTTCCACGCCACGCTGTAGGCGGACGCGAGCTGGTTGAGGTCGCCCTTGAGCGTCGTCCAGTCGTTCTCGGCCCTCACCGAGAGCGTCTGGCGCGTCATGAAGTCGTCGATGTAAGTCGCCTGGCGCAGCACGTTCTCGACGTCGCCGGCCACGGAAGTCCGCCCGTCGAAGCGCGAGCGGAGCTGGTCGGTCGCCGTCTCGAAGTCGCGGACGAACTGGTTGATGTTGTCCTCGGCGCGCGTGCCGTTGTAGGTGCTGCGGTTGAGCGCGGTGCCGAGGTTGGCGCGGAAGCGGTCGGCTCCGTTCTCGACGCGGCGGATGATGGCGTCGAGCTGGCGGTCGCTGATGCGGTAGGCCGCGCCCGTCTGCGCCGCGCCCGCGTTGCCGTAGCCCGGCGCGCCGTAGGTCGCGCCCGACTGCCGCGACCAGTCCCACGTCACGTTGTAGGCGCGGGCGAGCGCGTCGAGGTCGGCGCGCAGCGTCGTCCAGTCGTTCGAGGCGGCCGCGTCGAGCCGGTTGCTCATCATGAAGTCGTTCAGGAAGGCGGCCTGGCGCAGCACGTTCTCGACGTCGGCGGCGGCCGCGTTGCGCGAGTTGAAGCGCGAGCGGAGCTGGTCGGTCGCCGTCTCGAAGTTCTGCACGTAGCCGTTGAGCTGGTCTTCGGTGCTGGTGCCGTTGTGGCGGCTGCGGTCGAGCGCCATGGAGAAGCTCGAACGGAAGCGGTCGGCGTCCGTTTCGATGCGGCGCAGCAGGTTGTCGACCTGCCTGTCGTTGACGCGGTATGTGCGCGGCGTCTGCGCCTGCGTCGCGGTCAGCCCGAGGCCGAGCACGGCGAAGACGAGCGCCACCGAGATTGTCTGTCTGATTCTGTTCATCGCTCTTCCCTCCAAATGTTTCTTCACAATTACTTTTTCAGGATGTCCGGTAAGGCGCGGCCCGCCCCCGTGTGGGACGAGTCCGCCCCTGCTCCGCAAGATGTACGGGGAGAAGCGTTGGAATCCGGATAGACATACGCTTCGAGCAAGGATTCACCTGCCTTTAGTTAGGCAAGCACTGTGCCCGTAAGCGCGCGTCGGGTCAAAGTGAACTGACGGCCCCGCGCGGCGCGCCGGGCGGGTCGAAACTTGACCGCCGGATTCGCTTTAACGCCTGCGGGTTGCCAGCTAATTCCGCCTCGGCGGCCGTTAAAAAGGCTCGGTTTAAGCGGCGCGTCTGTACTGAACCCGTCGCCCATGTTCGGGTAACGTACAACGCGCGGGGCGCGCCGAAGGCCGCGAGCGCGCGTCACGCCGACGACTTCCGTGTGGCTGAGAGTCACGCGCGCGCCGTGTTATCCTAACTTCGAGAGGGAGGTTAAAGGCTTATGGACAACGGCGGGGCGAAGGCCGTCATCCACTCCGCGGGCGACGGTCTCTTCATCGGGATCACGCCGAGCGGGCACGCGCAGGTGTTGGAGACCGACCACGAGCGCGCGAGCGCCGCGACGCCGATGGAGCTGCTGCTCGTCGCGCTCGGCGGCTGCACGGCCGTGGACGTGGTCTCCATCCTGAAGAAGAAGCGGCAGAAGGTCTCGGACTACCGCGTCGAGGTCAGGGGCGAGCGGCGCGACGAACACCCGCGCGCCTTCACGCGCATCGAGGTGCGCCACCTCGTCCGCGGGCGCGGCGTCTCGGAGGCGGCCGTGGCCGCGGCCGTCGAGCTGTCCGAGACCAAGTATTGCAGCGTCGCCGCCACGCTCAGGCAGGGCGTCGAGATAGTGACGACTTATGAGGTCACCGAAGACCCGGAGTGACGGAGAGCGCGCGGCGGCGGAAGGCCGCGCGGGTCTCCGTCAAAAGTTAAGCGCGGGTCTTCGTCACGGACGTCTTCATCAAAGGTCGAACGTGGGTCTTCGTCGAGGGTTAAGAATGGCACTCTTCATCCAACAGTCTCTCGTCTGCGCGGCCTCGCTCCTGCTCGCGCTCTCGTGCGCGCCCGTCGGGCCGGCCGCGAACGGCAACGGCGGCGGCGGCAACGGCCCCGCGGCCGCCTCGCCCGACGCGCCGCTGCTCTCGGCGGCCGAGCCGGTCGTGCTCGCGCCCGAAGACCAGACGGAAGACGCGCTCAACACCATCCGCCGCGCCGACGAGTCGGGGCGCGCGGGCGGCGCGGGGCTCGCGCAGCTCACGCCTTCGGAGCACATGCGGCGCGCGGCCGTCTACCACGTCAACCGCGCCTTCGAGGAGGCGCGCGCCCACTGGCGCGCGCTCATCGAGCGACACCCTTCGGACGGGAACGTGCCCGCGGCGCACTTCGGCATCGGCCGCACGCTCTTCCAGGAGCGGCGCTACGAGGAGGCGCTGCCCGTCTTCCAGAGACTCGGCGACGCCTACCAGAACACGGTCGCCGGGCGCGACGGCTTTTACTACGTCGCCGCGACGCTGCTGCGGCTGAACCGCTTCGGCGAGGCGGCCGCACGCTACGGCGAGTACGTCGAGCGCTTCCCCAACGGCGAGCGCGTCGAGAACGCCTACCTCAACATCATCGACTCTTTGCGCGAGGCCGGGCGGCCCGACGAGGCGCTGCCGTGGATAGACCGCACGCGCGCGCGCTTCAAGGGGACGGCGTCCGACGTGGCGGCGCTATTCGCGCGCCTGCGGCTCGACGTCTCGCGCCGCGACTGGGCCTCGGCGCTGCGCGCGGCCGACGAGCTGGGCCGCATGCAGCTCCCGCGCGCCGCCAACACCACGGGCCCCGAGGTCGCGTACCTGCGCGCCTTCAGCCTTGAGATGTCCGGGCAGAAGGAGCAGGCGGTCAGGGCCTACCAGGGCATCGCGGACGGGGCGGGCTCTTACTACGGCTGGATGGCGAACGCGCGCCTACAGAACCTGGGCGGCGAGGCGAGGGCCGCGGCCTCCGCGCGCGAGGCGCGGGTGGCCGCCGAGGTCAGGCGCGCGGCCGGCGACTTCCCCGCCCCCTTCCGCGACGCGCTGTTACGCGCGTCGAAGCAGCAGAGGCTCGACCCGCGCTTCGTGCTCTCGATCATGAAGCAGGAGAGCAGCTTCAGGCCGCGCGCCAAGTCGGTGGCGGGCGCGCGCGGGCTGCTCCAGATGACGCCCGATCAGGCGGCGAAGTACGCGCCCTCCGTGAACCTCACGAACGTGAGCGAGGAAGACCTCTACCGCCCCGAGGTCAACATCCCACTGGCGAGCGCCTACCTCGCCGAACTCTTCAGGATGTTCCCCGACCTGCCCGAGGCCGTGGCCGCCTCCTACAACGGCGGCGAGGACAA
>DASVSK010000305.1:0-4077 GCA_036388135.1 Pyrinomonadaceae bacterium
GTGCCCGCGCGCGCGGCCACCACGTCCCAGCCCTCGCCGGGCGCGGCCTTCACGACGCGCGCCATCTGGCTGCGGCGCTCGGCCGGGATGCGCTTCAGCAGCGCGACGAGCTGGTGCCCGCGCTTGGGCGGGACCCTCAGCAGGAACGACTCGCCCGGGGGCGTCATGTCGCGGCGCAGCTCGGGGTTGAGGCTGCGGATGTAGTCGGTGCTCGTGTCGGTCAGCGACGCGATCAGGGTCAGGCTCGTCGCCGAGGGGACGCTCACCGTGTCGTAGGCGAGCGCGGGCATCCGCTGGATGTTGCGGAAGCCGTACTTCTCAGGGTTCTTCGCGATCAGGATGACGGCGAGGATGTTCGGGACGTAGTTGCGCGTCTCCTGCGCGATGTAGGGGTAGATGGCCCAGAAGTCCGCGACGCCGGCGCGGCGGATGGCGCGGTCGATGTTGCCCTCGCCCGTGTTGTAGGCGGCCATCGCCAGCTCCCAGTTGCCGTAGCGGTTGTAGAGCCACTTCAGGTAGCGCGCCGAAGCCTCGGTCGGCTTCTCGAAGCCGTTGCGCTCGTCGACGTAGGCCGTCTGGCGCAGCCCGAAGCGCGACCCCGTCGAGGGGATGAACTGCCACAGCCCCGAGGCCGCGGCCCACGAACGCGCCGTCTGCCGCCAGGAGCTCTCGACCTGGCCCAGCCAGACGATGTCCTCGGGCACGCCGACCCTGCGGAAAATCTCGCGCGACTTGGGCACGAACTGCCCCGACCGGCGCAGCCCCGTCTCCATCGTCCCGCGGCCGCGACCCTGGTAGTAGTTGATGTAGCCCTGGACGAGCGGGTGCGGCTTGAAGTTGAAGTCGAGCGAGTTCTTGATCTCGGTTTCGAGCTTGGCGACGTCCTCGGCCGAGACGTTCGACTCCTTCTTGTCGAGTTCGAGCGTGCGCAGGGTGTCGAGCGGCGACGGCTCGAACTTCTGCTCGACGAAGCCGACCTCGGCGGGCACCGGCTGCTGCGGGCCGCCGTTCTGCTGCGCGACCGTGACGAAGGCCGCCGCGCCGTCCTGCGCCGGGCGCTGGGCGGGGACGCCCTGCGGCACCTCGTAGCGGTAGACGCTCTCGACCAACTGGAGGTAGTAGTTCTGGAGCCGCGGGTTCGAGCGGACGTCCATGCCCGACTCGAGCACGATGTCGACGGCCTTGTCGAACGCCTCGCGGGCGGCCTGGCGCTTATGATCCTTGAGGTTCAACTCGCCGAGTTTGAAGTGCTTCTCGGCCTCCTCAATGATCTTCGTCACGCGCGGGTCTTCGCGCTCGATCTCGCTGGGCGTGTTGCGAAGGTATGATTGCTGGGAGACTTGGGCCCGGAGCGAGACGGAGGGGAGCAGCAGCGCTGCGAGCAGTGCGGCGTTAGCCAGGCGGCGGGGGAGGCTCGTGTTCTTCAATCGTTAATCTCCTTTGCGAGATAAAAGCGAATCCACGATGGCGACGGAGCGAGGGGTCGCACGAGCGGCATCCACTAAAGTTCCTAAAAGATAACCCTTGATGACGAAGAAGGCTCTGCGGCGAAGGAACTCCCTGGCGGAGAGCAGAACCCTCGGAAACCGCCCGCAAAGTTAGCACATCCCTCGCCGGATAAGCAACCCTTACGCCCGCATCTCTATGCAAATAAAAGCCGAAACGCCTCGCGTTTCCTGTATTCTTTCGCTTCGCCGTGGGGAAAATTAAGATGCCCGGGGCGCGCCGAGGGTTGCGCCCCGCCGCCGCCGCGAACGGCGCTAAACGAATGCTAAAAGGCGGCCTGGCGCGCGCCGTCTCAGGCTTTACCGGAGCCCGGGACGGCGCGCGCCAGACCGCCCTTCGGGGTCGGTCAAATTAACCGGCCTTTAGACGCGCGGCGCGGCAGCTTGCGGCAGGCGCGGCGTGCGCGGGACGGGCGCGGCGGCCGGCGGCGTCTTCTCCTTCAGCGCCTCGCGGAAGACGTCGCGGACGTTCTCGACGAAGACGAAGGTCATTTCGCCGAAAAGCTCCTTGGGAATCTCGTCCATGTCGCGGCGGTTGAGGTGCGGCAGGATGACCTTGGTGACGCGCGCGCGGCGCGCCGCCAGCACCTTCTCCTTGACGCCGCCGACGGGCAGCACGTTCCCGCGGAGCGTGATCTCGCCCGTCATCGCCACGTCCTTGCGGACGGCGCGCTGCGAGAGCGAGGAGACCATCGCCGTCGCCAGCGTGATGCCGGCCGAGGGGCCGTCCTTCGGGATGGCCCCCTCGGGGATGTGGATGTGCATGTCGTACTTCTCGAAGTCGTCCTCGGGGATTTCCAGCTCCTTTGCGCGCGACTTGGCGTAGGAGTAGGCGGCCTGCGCCGACTCGCGCATCACCTCGCCGAGCTGCCCCGTGAGGACGAGCTGCCCCTTGCCCTTCATCCTCAGTGCCTCGATGAAGAGCACGTCGCCGCCCACGGCCGTCCACGCCAGCCCCGTGGCGACGCCGACCTGATCCTTCCTCAAGACCTCCTCGGGGAAGGACTTCGGCGCGCCCAGGTACTCGTGGACGTTCTTGGGCGTGACGCGCACGGCCTCGGACTTCCCTTCCGCGATGCGCCGCGCGACCTTGCGGCAGACGCGGCCTATCTCGCGCTCGAGCTGGCGCAGGCCCGCCTCCTGCGTGTACTGCTGGACGACGACCGAGACCGCCCGCTTCGAGATGTGCAGGTTCTTCGCCGTGATGCCGTTCTCCTCGATCTGCTTGGGCAGGAGGTGTCGGCGCGCGATCTCCAGCTTCTCCTCCTCGGTGTAGCCGGCGAGGCGGATGACCTCCATGCGGTCGCGCAGCGCCGGCTGGATGGTGTCGAGGATGTTGGCCGTCGTCATGAACATCACGTTCGAGAGGTCGAAGGTGACGCCCAGGTAGTTGTCGCGGAAAGAGTTGTTCTGCTCCGGGTCTAAGACTTCGAGCAGCGCCGACGACGGGTCGCCGCGGAAGTCCGCGCCCACCTTGTCGATCTCGTCGAGCATGATGAGCGGGTTGTTGGTCGCCGCCTGCTGGAGCGCCTGGATGATGCGGCCGGGCATCGCGCCGACGTAGGTGCGGCGGTGGCCGCGAATCTCGGCCTCGTCGTGCAGGCCGCCCAAAGAGAGCCGCACGAACTTGCGGTCGAGCGCGCGCGCGATGGAGCGCCCCAGGCTCGTCTTGCCGACGCCCGGCGGGCCGACGAGGCACATGATCGAGCCCTTCGGCTTCTCCTTCAGCTTGCGGACGGCCAGCGCCTCGACGATGCGCTCCTTAACTTTTTCGAGCCCGTAATGGTCCTCGTCGAGAATCTGCTGCGCCTTGAGGAGGTCGAGGTTGTCGACCGACGCCTTCGACCACGGGAGGTCGGTCATGATCTCCATCCAGTTCCTGAGCGTCGCCGTCTCGGCCGCGTCCGGGTGCATGCGTTCGAGCTTCTTGAGTTGCCGGAGCGCCTCGTCCTCCGCGTGCTTCGGCATCGCCGACGCCTCGATCTTCTCGCGGAACTGCGCGATCTCCTCGGCCAGCTCGTTGCCCTCGCCCAGCTCGGTCTGGATGGCCTTGAGCTGCTGGCGCAGGAAGAACTCGCGCTGCGAGCGGTCGATGTCGGCGCGCGCCTGTGTGTTGATCTCCTGCTGGACGGTGAGGACTTCGATCTCCTTGTTCAGCAGCTCGTTGACACGGCGCAGGCGGACGGTCGTGTCGGCGACGTCGAGGACGGACTGCGCGTCCTCAACTTTAAGTTCGAGGTTCGAGGCGGCGAGGTCGGCGAGGCGGCCGGCGTCGTCGAGCCCCGCGACGATGGCCATCACCTCGGGCGAGATGTTCTTGCCGAGGTTGGTGGCGCGCTCCATCGACGCGCGGACGTTCCTGACGAGCGCCTCGACTTCGAGCGAGCGCTCGGGCGCGGCCGGCTCGGCCAGCGCGGTGAGCCGCGCCTTCAGGTACTCGCCCGTGTCCGTAATCTCCTCGACGCGCGCGCGGGCGAGCCCCTGGACGAGGATGCGGATGCGGCCGTCGGGGAGCTTGAGCATGCGCATGATGACGGCCACGGTGCCCGTCGTGTAGAGGTCCTCGCCGCCC
>DASVSK010000306.1:0-2326 GCA_036388135.1 Pyrinomonadaceae bacterium
CGTTCCTGCGCGGGCTCGCGCCCGAGCGCCGCGATGCGTCGGCCGCGCTCCTGGCCGCGGCCGTGCGCGACAGCGGCGTCGACTTCGAGGTGACGCCCGCCGTCGAGCAGGAGCTGGTCGCGGCGGGCGCGACGCCCGAGCTGGTCTCGGCCGCGCGCGCCAACTTCCGCCCGCAGGGCGCGGCGGCGCAAGGCGCGGGCGCGCAGCAGCAGGGGCCGCAGGGTGCGTCGCGCGGAGTCGCGTCCGGCGCGTCCGGCGCGACTCCCGCCGCGACGCCGGGCGAGCGAGACGCGGCCATGACGGACGGCCCGCCCTCCGTCACGCGCCACGAGATACGGGTCGGCGGCCGCAGCCTGCGCTACACGGTGACGACCGGCGTGATGCCGCTCAAGTCGGCCGCGGGCGAGACCGAGGCGCGCATCTTCTACATGGCCTACACGCTCGACAACCCCGGCCCCGCCGCGCAGCGCCCGCTGATGTTCTCCTTCAACGGCGGCCCCGGCTCTTCGTCGGTGTGGCTCCACCTCGGCGCGCTCGGGCCCCGCCGCACGCACATGCTCGAAGACGGCGCGATGCCCCCGCCGCCCTTCCGCCTGGTGGACAACGAGCACACGTGGCTCGACTTCACGGACCTCATCTTCATCGACCCCGTCGGCACCGGCTACAGCCGCGCCGCCCGCCCCGAGCTGGCGAGCAGGTACTTCGGCTTGCAGGGCGACATCCAGTCGGTCGGCGAGTTCATACGCCTCTACCTCGTCAAGAATCAGCGCTGGGCCTCGCCGCTCTTCCTCGTCGGCGAGAGTTACGGGACGACGCGCGCCGCGGGGCTCTCCGGCTACCTCGTCGAGCGCGGCGTCGCCTTCAACGGCGTGATGCTGATCTCGACCATCATGAACTTCCAGACGGCGCGCTTCGCGCGCGGCAACGACCTGCCCTACGTCCTCTTCCTCCCGACCTACGCCGCCATCGCCTGGTATCACAAGCGGCTCGCGCCCGACCTCCAGGGCGACCTGCGAAAGACGCTCGACGAGGTCGAGCGCTGGGCCGCGACCGACTACACGGTCGCGCTCGCTAAGGGCGACCGGCTCACGGCGTCCGAGCGGCAGGAGGTGATCGACCGGCTCAACCGCTACACGGGGCTCGACAAGCGCTTCATCGACAACAGCGACCTGCGCATCGAGATTCAGCGCTTCGACAAGGAGCTTCTGCGCGACCAGAAGCGCACGGTCGGCCGCCTCGACGGCCGCTTCAAGGGCATCGACGACCTCGCCGTCTCCGAGCGGCCGGACTTCGACCCGAGCATGGCCGCCATCCGGCCGCCCTACACCGCGACCTTCAACCAGTACGTCCGCTCGGAGCTGGGCTTCCGCTCCGACCTCGAATACTTCATCCTCGGCGGCGGCGTCGGCCGCTGGGACTTCGGCTCCGACAACGCCTACGCCGACACGAGCGACGCGCTCCGCAGCGCCTTCAACAAGAACCCCTACATGAAGCTCTTCGTCGCCTCGGGCTACTACGACCTGGCGACGCCCTACTTCGCGGCCGAGTACACGCTCCGCCACATGGGGCTCGACCCAGCCCTGCGCGGCAACGTCACGACGACCTTCTACGAGGCGGGCCACATGATGTACATCGACCAGACCTCGCTCGCCCGGCTCAAGCGCGACGCCGCCGCCTTCGTCCAGAACGCGGCCGCCGCCCGCGGGAGATGAACGTCAGGGCGGGGGATTAGCCACAGAGACACGGAGACACGGAGATTAAATTTCAAATCTCAAGTCTAAAATTCAAATCCTAAAACCTCTGTGCCTCTGTGTCTCTGTGGCTAATCCCGGTCTTGAAATGAGCAGTTGAGGGAGGAGGTTGCCGCCGACGATGTTGACGCCCGAACAGCTCTCGGCTTACGAGCGCGACGGCTTCCTCGTGCTGGAGGATTTCGTCGCGGCGTCGGAGTGCGACCGGCTGCGCTCGCGCGCCGGCGAGCTGGTCGAAGCTTTCGAGCCGGGCGAAGTCGTCTCCGTCTTCACGACGCGCGAGCAGGCGCGCCGCGGCGACGAGTATTTTCTCGACTCGGGCGACAAGGTTCGCTTCTTCTTCGAGGAAGACGCCTTCGACGCTTCGGGCCGGCTCCTGAAGGAGAAGGCGCGGGCGATAAACAAGATAGGCCACGCGCTCCACGACCTCGACCCGGTCTTCGGGCGCTTCTCGCGGACGGCGGCGCTCGCGGCGCTCGCCCGCTCGCTCGGCTACGACCGGCCGCTGCTCGTGCAGTCGATGTACATCTTCAAGCAGCCCGAGATAGGCGGCGAGGTGACCTGCCACCAGGACG
>DASVSK010000307.1:0-3721 GCA_036388135.1 Pyrinomonadaceae bacterium
AGCTCATAATTAGTCAACACAATTACCACCTCTATATCTACTGTCCCTACCTATTCAAGAAGTCGCGCCGGTTTCGTATTCGCGGAGTTTGCGGTAGAGGGTGCGGGCGGAGATGCCGAGGACGGCGGCGGCGCGCTCGCGGTTGCCGTCGGAGTCTTCGAGGACGCGGAGGATGTGTTGGCGTTCGAGCTGGTCGAGCGTCATGGGCGCGAGGGGGGCGGCGGCGGCCGGCGAGCCCGCGGCGCTGGGGGCGGCGGAGGGCGGGAGAAGTTGGTCGGCCTCGATGGTGTCGGAGTCGGCGGAGGCGAGGGCGGCGGCGCGTTCGAGCGTGTTGCGCAGCTCGCGGACGTTGCCGGGCCAGTCGTATGCGTCGAGGCGCGCGCGCGCCTCGGCCGAGAGGTCGAGAGCGGGGCGGTTGAAGCGCTCGCGGAAGAGCGCGAGGAAGTGCTGGACGAGCGCGGGGATGTCCTCGCGGCGGTGGCGCAAGGGCGGGACGTGGAGCGAGATGACGTTGAGGCGGTAGAAGAGGTCGGCGCGGAAGCGGCCGCCCGTGACGTCTTCGGCGAGGTTGCGGTTGGTGGCGGCGACGACGCGGACGTCCGCCTCGCGGTCGCGGGTCGAGCCGACGCGGCGGAAGCGGCCCTCTTCGAGGAAGCGGAGGAGCTTGACCTGCGTCTGCAAGGGCATCTCGCCCACCTCGTCGAGGAAGAGCGTCGAGGAGTCGGCCGCCTCTATCAGCCCGCGCTTGGTGGAGGTCGCGCCGGTGAAGGCCCCGCGCTCGTGGCCGAAGAACTCCGACTCGAAGAGCGTCTCGGGCAGCGCCGCGCAGTTGACGGCGAGCATCGGCGTGTCGGCGCGCAAGCTGCGGGCGTGGATGAAGCGCGCGAGCACGTCCTTGCCCGTGCCCGACTCGCCGGTGATGACGACGGTCGAGTCCGCCCGCGCCGCCGTCTCGGCCAGCGCGACGAGGCCCTCCATCGCCTTGCTCTTGAAGACGAGCGACCCTTGCGCCTCCTCCGACGGCTGGCGGACGGCGTCCCTCAGGCTGGCGTTCTGGCGGACGAGCCGCCGCTTCTCGTCGGCCTTGCGGACGACGGTCTCGATCTCGTCGAGCGTGGCCGGCTTGGTCAGGTAGTCGTAAGCGCCGAGCCGCATCGCCTCGATGCCGGTGCCGAGCGAGGTGTCGGCGGTGAGCATGATGACCTCGGGCGCGTCTTCGAGCTTGCGCACCTCGCGCAGGGTGTCTAACCCCGAGAGGCCGGGCATGCGTATGTCGAGGAGCATCACGTCGAAGTCGCTTTTGGCGAGCGCCTCCAGCGCCTCCTCGCCGGACTGCGCGGGCGTCGAGTCGAAGCCCATGCGCGCCATCTGGTCGGACACGAGCCTGCGCAGGACGGCGTCGTCGTCCACGACCATCACGCGAATTTTTCTGCTCATAGGGGTGCGGCGGCGGACGGGCTTAAGGGCTGTAAGAAAGCGTCGGGAGCCGGCGGAAAGTCGGGAGCGAATTTATAACTTGTCGCGCGCCGCTTGTCCACCGGGTCTCCGGACGGGCGCGCGGCGGGCGGCGCGTCAATGCCTCTCGGGCGTGCGGCGCGGGAGCCAGAGGCGGAAGCGGCTGCCCGCGCCGGGCTTGGACTCGACGGTGAGCGCGCCGCCCATCGCCTCGGCCAGCGTGAGCGAGATGGCGAGGCCGAGCCCCGCGCCGCGCCCCGGGTCTTTGGTCGTGAAGAACGGGTCGAAGACGCGCGCCAGGGTCTCGGGCGGGATGCCGGGCCCGGAGTCCTCCACCTCGACGCGCACGCGCTGGCCGTCGAGCACGGTCGAGACGCGTATGCGGCCGCCGTCGCCGCCCAGCGCGTCGAGCGCGTTCGAGAGCAGGTTGTCGAGAACCTGCCGCACCATCGCCTCGTCGGTCGCGACCTCGCCGACCGCGGGGTCGGACGACACCTCGACGCTCACGCCCGACTCCTGCCCGCGCCGCCCGAAGAGCTGCGCGGCCTGCGCGACGACGCCGTTGAGGTCGACGGGCTCGCGCCGCGCGCGCTTCTGCCGCGAGAGGTCGAGCAGGCCGCGCGTGATCTGCTTGCAGCGGAGCGCCTGCCGGACGATCTCTTCGAGGTAGTAGTCCCACTGGCGCTCGGCGGCGGCGCGCGCCAACTCGGGCTCGGACTTGAGGTCGCGCAGCGTCGCCTCGGCGCAGGTGGTGATGGCGGCGAGCGGGTTGTTGATCTCGTGGGCCACGCCCGCGGCGAGCTGCCCGATGGTGGCGAGCCGGCGCGAGCGCGCGAGCTGCTCCTGCACCTCGGCGAGCGTCGTGATGTCGCTCCACGTGATGACGCTCCACGACGAAGGCCGGGGTGCGGCGTCCGGAGTCTGGAGTCCGGGGCTTGCGGGCTGACCCACCGGGTGCGCGCCCGCCCCCGACCCCGCCACGACTTCACCAACCTCGGACTCCGCCTCGTCCGTCACCGAGCCGGCCCGCCGCTGCGCGTCTTCGCCCTCCAGACTCCAGACGCCGGACTCCAGGCTCAGAAGGGGGGCGACGGCGACGAGGTAGCGGCGGCCGTCCTCGGCCTGAAGCTCGAAGGAGCTGGTGGTGCGCGGCGTGCCGGGGCGCATGTGGTAGGCGGCGGCGCGCTCGCCGAAGAGGCGCGCGAAGGCTTCGGCGCAGGAGACGCCCGCGACCTGCGAGGGGTGCAGCCCCATCGCCTCGGCGGCGGCCAGGTTGCAGCGCACGACGCGCATCCGGTCGTCGTGAACGATGATGCCGTCGGGGATGGCGTCGAAGGTCTGCTCCCAGACGCGCTTGGCCGCGCCGAGCGTGTCGAGCAGGCGCGCGTTGTCGAGCGCGAGCGCGGCCATGTCGGCGAGTCCCACCAACTGCTGCCGCTCCTCGGCGGTGAAGCGGTGGTGTTCGCGGTAGCCGATGGCGAGCACGCCCAGGCTCTCGCCGCGCGCGCGCAGCCGCGCCAGCGCGAGGTTGTGTACGCCCTCGGCGCTGTGGAGCGGGAACTCGCTCACGGGCAGGTCGCCGGCGAGGCCGCGCACCTCGATGATGGGCTCGTCCTCCTCGCGGTTGAAGGCGGCGGCGCGCTCGGCGAACTCGCCGCGCAGCGGGTTGACTATCTCGACGCCGGCCTCCGCGTTGCGGAACCCGCTCGTCGCCAGCCAGGTGATGGTGCGCTCCGACTCGGAGAAGCTCGCGATGCTCGCGGTGTCGGCGCGCAGGATGCGCCTGACGGTCTCGACCACCGTGTCGAGCGTCGCCGCGCCCTCCGCGCGCGCCGCGCCGCCCGCCCTGCTGTCCCTGCTCTCTGTCATCTTCAGCCTATCTTGCCAGAATCGCCCGCGAATGTCGTTTATACGCGTGCCCGCCGCCGAGAGTTTAGGGACTCGGGGGGCGCGCGCCGACGGGGGCCGCGCCGCCCCGTGCCGGTCGGCGCAATTTTCTTTCACATGACGCAGGCGTCGGCCCGCACGCGCCGACGCCCCCGGCGGTTTTCCCCGACTTCCCGGACGGCACGCGCGTTGCCCACAGGAGCGGCGTGGGGAAGTGACTTATGGACACCAACAGCGTACGGGCAGGGAGAGAAGCCAGGAGGTTGCTCATCATGAAAAGAGTTCTCGAAGTCCTGGGGTGGCTCACGGCGGTCGCCCTCTTCGCGTTCGCCGGCCACGCGGTCTTCGCCGCCGGTCGCACGCAAGCGAGCGTTCCGGC
>DASVSK010000308.1:0-3179 GCA_036388135.1 Pyrinomonadaceae bacterium
GTGACGATGGCGTAGCGGCCCGCGGGGACGAGCAGCGTCCCGCCGCCGGCCGCGGCCAGCGCGTCGAGCGCGGCCTGGAGCGCGGGGCCGTCGTCGGTCACGCCGTCGCCCGCCGCGCCGAAGTCCGTGAGGACTAACGTCGCGGCCGCCCCCGGCGCGGGCGAGCCCCGCCGCGAGCCCCCCGACGCGCCGACGCCCGCGCCGAGCGCCGCGACGAGCGCGAGCGTGACGCAGGCCAGCGTGAGGCGGGCAACTTGTCTGTTGCTCAAACGGGAAACTCTCCTGTCGGACTTGTCGCCCGCGGCCGCGCGCGGTTTACGAGGACGCGCAGGCCGCGAAGCCTTGCTCCGGATGACCCCTGGACGGGAGGCGGTGGAATGCTTCGGAAACCACACGGCGGCGCACACGCGCCCCGCACACGCCGATTATACTTAAGACGCCTTCACCCCGTAAAAAGTAAAAAAAACTTTGGGAGAGCCGGCGCGGGTTGAAAGGTCGACCCAAACGGCGAGTCGCCCCTCCCGTCGACACTTGCCGCGGAGGGGCGACTCGCCTATGAAGTCTACCATAAAGGCGCGTGCGCGTGCGGCGCTCGCGCCCGGCGCAGCATTCGCCTGTCAGCGGCAGCAAAAATCCCGCGCCCCGCGCCGCGCGCCGAAGCGGAAAGACACCCCACGCGCGGCGCTCGCGCGTGGCACGATTTTAGTTAGCGTACGGCCGGGGATGGGAAGTTTGTGGCCGGGGAGGTTTGTGGCGTATCTTGCAGTTGCCCGCCGGGAGGGGAGTTTCGGCGGGCGGGCGCGGGCGCTTGAAGTCGATGGCAGAGCAGGCGAAAAAGGGGGGCGGGTCGAGGAGTCTGGCACCCGCGGGGGCGGCCTTCGCGATGGCGGGGCTCGCGCTGTTCGCGTACTTCGTGTGGAGGGCGGGCCCCGAAGAAATCTGGTCGAACATCTCGAAGATCGGCTGGGGCTTTGCCGCCATCATCCTGCTCGCGGGCCTGCGCTTCGCCGTGCGCGTCCAGGCGTGGCGGCTCTGCTTCGAGGAGCCGCACCGGCTCGGCTTCGTCGAAGCCTTCAAGGCGTACCTCATCGGCGACGCGGCGGGCAACGTCGTGCCGCTCGGCATCGTCGTCAGCGAGCCGACCAAGGCCGCGATGGCGAGCCGGCGCGGCGTGCCCTTCGCCGCGACCTTCTCGGCCATCGCCGTCGAGAACATCTTCTACATGCTCTCGGTCGCGTTCTTCATCTTCTGCGGCGCGGCGGCGCTGCTGGCCGCGTTCCCGCTGCCGAAGGTTCTGCGGTATTCGAGCTACGGCATCGTCGCGGGCGCGGCCCTCTTCGTCGCCTTCGCGGCCTACGCGCTCAGGCGCGAGTGGAGGTTCCTGAGCGCGGCGCTGCGCTGGACGGCGGCGCGCGGCCTGGGCCGGCGCGCGCTGGGGGGGAGGCTCGAACGCGTCGCGGCCTTCGAGGAGCGCATCTACGGTTTTTACGTGCGCCACCGGAGGCGCTTCCCCGTCATCGTGCTGTGCGAGGCGGCGTTCCACGCGCTCGGCGTGGCCGAGAGCTACCTGACCATCGCGCTCATCGGCGGCGCGCGCCCGACGGCGCTCTCGGCCTTCCTCTTCGAGTCGGTCAACCGCGTCATCACGGTCGTCTTCAAGTTCGTCCCGCTGCGCGCGGGCATCGACGAGCTGGGGACGGGGCACCTTGCGCGCGTGCTCGCCTTCGGGATGGCGGCGGGCGTCACCCTCGCCATCGTGCGCAAGGCGCGGATGGTCTTCTGGATGACGGCGGGCGTCGGCCTCCTCGTCGCGCGCGGGCTGAGCCTGCGCGGCGTGGCCGCCGAGGCCGAGAAGGCGCAGGCCGCCGCGCTCGGCGAGAAGACGCGCGCCGACGCCGTCCCCGAGTCGTAGGTTCTTTCCGGCTCGGCGGCGGAGGCGTCTACATGACAGTAGACAGTAGACAGTAGACAGTAGTCAGTAGGTAAGAGATAAAAACAGCGCGGCTTTCATCCGTCGACGGATGAAAGCCGCGCTGTCCGTCTTTCTACTGACTACTGTCTACTGACTACTGACTACTTCTTCCCGGGGCTGTTCGCGCCTGGGCGCGAGGCCGAGGAGCACGTCGGCGAGCGCGTCTGAGATGGGAAGTTGCGGGCCGTGTTCGAGCCAGAAGAACTCGCCCGACGGGTTCAGCTCAAGGAAGACGTGGCGGCCGTCGGGCGTGAGGATGAAGTCGGCCGCGCCGTAGTTGAGGCCGAAGTAGTCCATCAGCGCGAGCAGCGGCCGCTCGGCCTCGGGCGGGAGCTGGTAAGGCCGCCACTCGCCGGCGAGCCGGAGGCCGTCGCGCCGCCAGTCGTGCGCGGCGCGCGCCGACGCCTGCGAGTCTATCGAGGCGGTGAAGACCCGGCCCCCGACGACCGTGGCGCGCAGCTCAAGCGCCTTCTCGACGCGCTCCTGAAAAGTCATCGGGCAGAGGCTGAGCCCCGTCAGGTCTTCGAGGTCTTCGGGGCCGACGGGGTTGGTGAAGACGACGCTCTCGCGCCCCTCCCGGTCGTAGACGGCGAAGGACGAGAGCATCTTGGCGACCAGCCGCCCGCCGCACGCGGCGTAGAAGTCGCGCACCGCCGCCGGGTCGTTCGTGACGAGCGTGCGCGGCACTTCGAGCCCCAGCTCGCGCGCGACGCGAAGCTGGAGCGGCTTCTGCTCGGCGCGGCGGATGGACGCCTCGGGGTCGACGCGGAAGGCCGGGAGGGCGGCGAGGACGCCGAGCAGCGCGGCGCGCGACTCGCCCACGGAGGCGGCGCGCAACTGCGCGTCCATCTCGCGCGGCACGCGCGCGGCCACGCTCAGACGCCTGTGCCACACGGCCCCGACCTCGCCCAAGTCAACCTCGGACTCGCCCGCGCCGAACGTCACGCCGACGACGCCCGCGCCGCCGTATCGCGCCGACAGCCGCACCTCCGAAGGGAAGCGGTCGGTGTCGAGCCGCACGGCACGGCCGCCGCGCTCGCCCAACGCGCGCGCCACCGACTCGACACTCTCGTTGTCCCCGCTGTGCGTGATGATGAGAACCGTTGTCATAAGAAGTGATTCTTGAAGTGATTCGAGAAGTGTTGAGTGTTGAGTGATAAGAGCGTAAGAGGAGACCCGGTCTTTCCTATCAACCGTCACCCAGCAG
>DASVSK010000309.1:0-3548 GCA_036388135.1 Pyrinomonadaceae bacterium
CGGCCGCTCGCTCAAGGCGACGGCCGCGCCGCCTTTTTTGCCCCGCGTTTTACGGCGCGGGGCGCGCGGGTGAACGTGGTTGACACTCTCCGGGGGGTCAACTAATATCGTTTTCTTGTTAATTTCATAAGCAATTCGATGTTTTCAGCGCCCGCCGACGGGCGCTCGACGACGGAGCGAAAGCCGAAGTTATGCCCGAGACTAAAGAGATCAACTCGCCCGCCGACGCCTCCGCCGAGCGCTGGGAGCGCGAGACGCTGGAGCCGGTGTTAAAGAAGCGCCCCGAGCGGAAGGAGCGCTTCGAGACCGTCTCGCTTGACGAGGTGGGGCGGCTCTACACCCCCGCCGACGTGGCCGGCGTCGACTTCGAGCGCGACACCGCTTTCCCGGGCGAGTTCCCCTACACGCGCGGCATACACCCGACCGGCTACCGCGGCAAACTCTGGACGATGCGCCAGTTCGCGGGCTTCGGCACGCCCGAGGAGACCAACGCGCGCTTCAAGTACCTCTTGCAGCACGGGCAGACGGGTCTCTCGGTCGCCTACGACCTGCCGACGCTGATGGGCTACGACGCCGACTCGCCGCTCTCAGAGGGCGAGGTCGGCAAGTGCGGCGTCGCGGTCTCTTCGCTCGCCGACATGGAGGTGCTCTTCGACGGCATCCCGCTCGAAGAGGTGACCGTCTCGCAGACCATCAACGCGCCGGCCTCGGTGCTGCTGGCAATGTACTTCGTCGTGGCCGAGAAGCAGGGCGCGGACTTCCGCAAGGTCTCCGGCACGCTCCAGAACGACATCCTCAAGGAGTACATCGCGCAGAAGGAGTGGATTTATCCGATCCGCCCGGCGATGAAGCTCGTCATCGACACCTTCGAGTTCTGCACGCGCCACGTCCCGAAGTACAACCCGATCTCCGTGAGCGGCTACCACATCCGCGAGGCGGGCTCGACCGCTTTGCAGGAGCTGGCCTTCACGCTGCGCGACGGCATCGAGTACGTGCAGTGGGGCGTCGACGCGGGGCTCGACGTGGACGAGTTCGTCCCGCGCATCTCCTTCTTCTTCAACGCGCACAACGACTTCTTCGAGGAGATCGCCAAGTACCGCGCCGCGCGCCGCATCTGGGCGCGCGTGATGCGCGAGCGCTTCAACGCCAGGAGCGAGCGGACGCTCCAGCTACGCTTCCACACGCAGACGGCGGGCGTCTCGCTCACCGTCCAGCAGCCCCTGAACAACATCGTGCGCGTCGCCATCCAGGCGCTCGCGGGCGTCCTCGGCGGCACGCAGTCGCTGCACACCGACGCCTACGACGAGGCGCTGGCGCTCCCGACCGACCGCGCCGCCCTCATCGCCCTGCGCACGCAGCAGATCATCGCCGAGGAGACGGGCGTGGCGAACACCGTCGACCCCCTGGGCGGCTCCTACTTCATCGAGAGCCTGACGAAGAAGATGGAGGACGGCGCGCACGAATACTTCGACAAGATTGACTCGATGGGCGGGATGGTCGAGGCCATCGAGAAGGGCTTCCCGCAGCGCGAGATTCAGGAGTCGGCCTACCAGTACCAGAAGGCCGTCGAGCGCGGCGACCAGACAATCGTCGGCGTCAACAAGTACGCGATGGAGGGGGAGCAGTCGGAATTTCCCACCCTCGTCATCGACGAGGGCGTGCGCGCGCGCCAGGTCGAGCGACTTGAGCGCGCCAAGTCCCGCCGCGACTCGGGCGAGGTCGCCAACTCGCTGGAGAAGCTGAAGAGGGCCGCGGCCACGGGCGAGAACACGATGCCCGCGACCATCGAGGCCGTGCGCGCCTACGCCACCCTGGGCGAAATCTGCGACGCGCTGCGCGACGTCTACGGGCTCTACGAGGAGCCGGCCTTCTGACGCGCCCCGGCCGCGCGAGGGAGATGTCCCTGACGAAGACGATTCGACTTTTGCCCCGCCCCCTGGCCGCGCTGCTCGTGCTGGCAACCTTCGCCGCGGCCTCCCCTCCGCCCGCGGCCGCCAGCGACCGCGCCGTCGTCCGGCGGAAGCGCGTCGCCATCGTGAGGACGGGTCAGTTGGCGCGGGACTTCCCCGGGCGAAAGCGTGCGGCGGTCAACCTGCCCGTGGTCAGCGGCCTGTCAGACCCGAAAGTCCTGCGCAAGGTGCGCGCGGTGCTCGACCTGAAGAACGTTTTCCAGACTTCGCTGGCCGAGTACCGGCAGGACGCGTGGCTGGAGGAGCTCGACTTCAAGGTCAACTACAACAAGCGCCACATCCTCGACATCTCCTTCTGGCAGACCGGAACCGGCGCTTACCCCGACACGCAACACGCGCACTTCGCCATCAGCCTCCGGACGGGTGACGTGCTCAAGGCGGGCGACGTTTTCGAGGCCGGCGCGCTCTACGCGCTGGCCGGGATGGCGCACGAGAAGCTGCGCGCCGAGGTGGCGGAGCAGATCAGAGTCGTCGAGCAGGACAAGGACCTCTCGGCCAACAGGGAGAGTCTCGAAAGCCTCAAAGGCGACCTGGGGAGACTCGCCTTCGGCGTCGAGCACCTGGATAACTTCATGGTCGGCGACGCCGGCGTCACGTTCCTCTACGACGCGGGCTTCCCGCACGCGATTCAGGCCGTCCAGCCCGACGGCCGGTACTTCTTCACCTACGCCGAGCTCGCGCCCTACGTCAGGCGCGACGGGCCGCTGGGCGGGTTCGTAAAGTGAGCAGTCTAACGATGAACGAGAGAAAGATTCGCGTCCTGGTCGCCAAGCCCGGACTGGACGGACACGACCGCGGGGCGAAGGTCATCGCGCGCGCGCTGCGCGACGCCGGGATGGAGGTCATCTACACGGGACTCAGGCAGACGCCCGAGATGATCGCGGCCGCGGCGTTGCAGGAGGACGTGGACGCCGTCGGCGTCTCCATCCTGAGCGGCGCGCACAACACGCTCTGCCCGCGCATCGTCGAGCTGCTGCGCGAGCGCGGGATGGACGACTGCCTCGTCATCGTCGGCGGCATCATCCCGCAGGAGGACATCCCGCGCCTCAAAGAGCAGGGCGTCTCGGCCATCTTCCTCCCCGGCACGTCCACCGAGGACATCGTCAAGTTCCTGCGCGAGAACGTCGGCCAGCGCGCATGAGCGGGGAGGCGCGCGACGACCCGCACACGCCCCCCGTCCTCGTCGAAGAGCCCGGCGACGGCGTCGCCGTCATACGCATCAACCGCCCTTCCCGTAGAAACTCGCTCTCGGCCGCCACGCTCTCGGCTTTAGAAACCGCGTTCGCAGCGCTCTCCGCGCGCGACGACGTCAGCGCCGTCGTCTTCACCGGCACGGGCGACGCCTTCGCCTCCGGCGCGGACATCCGCGAGCTACAGGCGCTCACGCCCGACACCGCGCGCGCCTTCGCCGGGCGCGGCCAAAATCTCTTTCAGACAATCGCCGACGCGCGCCAACTGACCGTCGCCGCCGTCAACGGCTACTGCATGGGCGGCGGTCTCGATCTCGCGCTCGCCTGCGACCTGCGCTGCGCTTCATCTGCCGCTGTCTTCGCACACCCCGGCGCGCGTCTCGGCATC
>DASVSK010000310.1:0-3796 GCA_036388135.1 Pyrinomonadaceae bacterium
CGGCGGCTCGGTGCGCGGCGGGAAAGTTTACGGCCGCTGGCCGGGGCTCGAAGAGGGGCAGCTCCACGAGGGGCGCGACCTCGCCCTGACGACCGACTTCCGCGACGTCTTCGGCGAGGTCGCGTCGAAGCACCTGGGGAGCGCAGACCTCAAGAAAGTCTTCCCCGGCTACGCGCCCGAGGGGCGCGTGCGCGGGCTCCTGGGCTGACGGCTCACACGGACAGTTAAAAGCGCCGCCCCTCTTCGTCGAGGGGCGGCGCTTTTATGTTCACCCCGCGCGGAGGCGTCGGCTCACCAGGGGTTGGCGGCGGCGACGGCCTCGGGCGCGAGCGTCCTGTTCTGCTCGTCGAGCCAGGTCTTGAGCGGCGCGTAGTAGTCGATGATGGCGGTGGCGTCCATGCGACTCTCGCCGGTCAGCTCCTTCAGCGCCTCGGGCCACGGGCGGCTCTGCCCCATCTCAAGCATCTTCTTCAGGCGCGCGCCGACCTCCTTGTTGCCGTAGACCGAGCAGCGGTGGAGCGGGCCCTGGAAGCCGGCCTGTTTGCACATCGCGCGGTGGAACTGGAACTGGAGGATGGCCGCGAGGAAGTAGCGCGCGTAGGGCGTGTTGGCCGCGACGTGGTACTTCGCGCCCGCGTCGAAGTCCTGCTCGCCGCGCGCGACGGGCGCGACGATGCCCTGGTACTTCGTGCGCAAGTCCCACCAGGCTTTGTTGTAGTCGGCGGGGCCGACCTCGCCCGAGAAGACCTTCCAGCGCCACTGGTCGACGAGGTAGCCGAAGGGCAGGAAGGCTACCTTGCTGAGCGCGCTCTTGAGCAGGAGCCCCGTGTCGGCGCTCGCGTCGGGCACGCGCTCGATGAAGCCGAGCTGTTTGAGGTACTCGGGCGTGACGGAGAGCGCGACCGCGTCGCCGATGGCCTCGTGGAAGCCCTCGTTGGCGCTGTTCTGGAAGAGCGGCGACTGCGGGGCGTAGGCCATCTGGTAGTAGTTGTGCCCCAGCTCGTGGTGGACGGTCTGGAAGTCGACGTCGTTGATCTGGATGCACATCTTGAGGCGCACGTCCTTCTGCGCGTCGATGTCCCACGCGCTGGCGTGGCAGACGACTTCGCGGTCGGGCGGCTTGACGAAGAGCGAGCGCTCCCAGAAGGTCGCGGGCAGCGGCTCGAAGCCGAGCGAGGTGAAGAAGCCCTCGCCGTAGCGGACGAGCTGCTTGGCGTCCGTGTTGCGCCGCCTGAGAATCTCCGTCAGGTCGTAGCCGGGGTCGGCGGCGGGCGGTTGCAGGAGCTGATAGACGTTGCCCCACTCCTGGCTCCACATGTTGCCGAGCAGGTGGGCGGGGATGGGCCCGTTCTTCGGGACGACCGCGTCGCCGTACTTCTGGTTGAGCTTCGCGCGCGTGTAGATGTAGAGCGAGTTGTAGAGCGGCCTGACCTGCTGCCAGAGCCGCTCGGTCTCGGCGGCGAACTCGTCGGGCGTCATGTCGAAGTTCGAGCGCCACATCGCGCCGACGTCCTTGAACCCCATCTCGCGCGCGCCCTTGTTCGACAGCTCGACGAAGCGCGCGTAGCGTTGGCGGTAGGGCGGCGAGACCGTGCGCCAGCCGACCCAGACGCGCTTCAGCTCCTCTGGGTCGCGGCTGTTGGCGAGTATCGGCTCCATGTCGGAGAGCGTCAGGCACTTGCCCTGCTCGCCTTCGGGGCACCACTTGCCCTTCCCGTAGTCGCTCTCCATCGAGGCGGCGATCTTCGTCAGCTCGTCGCGCTCGGCCGGGTCGGCGGGCGCGGGCAGCACCAGCGCCAGCTTCAGCAGCGCGAACTTGCGCGCCAGCGCCTCGGGCTTCTCTAGCTGGTCGAAGCGGCGCGAGCGCTCGGCCAGCCCGGTGACGGCCTCGATGTAGTCCTTGTTGGCGTCGGCGGCGAGCGCCTCGGTGTCGTCGGTGATGTAGTTGCTCTGCACCCAGCCGGCGCGCTGCGCCCTCAGTCCCAGCTCCTTGAGACGCGCCTCGGCGTCGGCCATGAACTTCTCGGCCTCGGCGACGGTGGGCGCGCCAGCGGCCGGCGCGTCGCCGGCGGGCGGGGCCGCGCAGGAGACGAGAAGGGCGGAAAAGAGGGGCAGGAGCAGCAGCGCGTGCGCGCGCGTGCGTGCGCGGCGTAACAGTCTCATCGCAGACCTCCGGCGAAGAATAGTTGGACGAGCTTCGACCGCGGGGGAGCTTTGGTTTTCTTGCGTCGCTTCGCCGGAGATTGTAGCCCAGGCGCGCGGCGTCTGTCGCCGGTATCGAAGAATTGGAGCGCGGGGCGGGCGCGTGCTAATATCGCGGCACCGATTCCCCCGAAAGATATTTGCCGGAAGACGCGGGCGCGCGTCGTCGCCGTCCGTCCGGCGCGCATTGCTTTAGAGACATTTTTAACCCGAGGGAGGGGAGACAAAGCGAATGGCACAGAGTGGTGCATCCGAGAGCAATACTTTGGAGCAGATTATCGACCGGCTGGCGGGGTTCGAGCCCGTGGGACTGCCGGTCGTCAGCCTCTACCTGAACGCGCAGGCCAACGAGCACGGCCGGCAGGACTTCGACCGCTTCCTGCGCAAGGAGTTCTCCGAGCGCGCGCGCACCTTCAAGGCGCACAGCCCCGAGCGCGAGAGCTTCGACCGCGACGTCGAGCGCATCAACGAGTACCTGCGCGACGAGCTGCGTCCCGAGACCAACGGCGTCGCCATCTTCGCCTGCGCCGGGGCCGACGAGTTCTTCGAGCCCATCCAGACCGCCGCGCCCATCGAGAACCACCGGCTCTACATCTACAACCAGCCGCACCTCTACCCGATAGCGCGGCTGATGGAGCAGTACCCGCGCTACGCCGTGCTCGTCGCCGACAGCAACCGCGCGCGCCTCTTCGTCTTCGGGCGCGGCAAGGCGCTCTCGTCCGACGAGATTCAGAACGTCAAGACGCGGGGCGCGAAGGTCGGCGGCTGGTCGCAGATGCGCTACCAGCGCCACCTCGAACAGTACCACCTCCAGCACGCCAAGGAGGTCGCCGACCAGTTGGAGCGCGTCACGCGCGAGGACGACATCCAGCACATCATCCTCGCCGGCGACGAGGTCATCATCCCCCTGCTCAAGGACCAGTTCCCGAAGACCGTGGCCGACAAGATAGTCGACGTCCTCAGCCTCGACATCAACGCGCCCGAGCACGAAGTCCTCGCCGAGTCGATGGAGGCCATGCGCGAGCACGACGCGGAGAGCGACGCCGAGAAGGTCGAGCGCCTGCTCAACGACTACCGCGCGGGCGGGCTCGCCGTCGTCGGCTCGACCGAGACGCTCGAAGCGCTGGCGATGGGGCAGGTCGAGGAGCTGGTCATCTCCGCGCGGCAGCAGAACGTCGAGGGCGACCGCGAGGACGTGGCGATTCTTTCGGACGCCGAGGTCGTCGAGCCGGTCGTCGCCGGGCAGGACGGCGGCACGGTCGCCAACCTCGAAGCCGACTCGGTCATCGTCGCCGACGACCTCGTCACGCGCGCGCGCCAGACCTCCGCGCGCATCACCTTCGTCGAAGACCCCGCGCTGCTCGAAGAGGTCGGCGGCTGCGGGGCCTTCCTGCGCTACCGCATCCAGCCGCAGACGACCGAGAGCGCGCCGCAGCCCGCGTAACGCCCGAGGCCGCGCCGCCCGCGACGCGAACGAAAGGAAGGCCGCCGCGCGCTCACACGGGGAGCCGCGGCGGCCTTCGTCGATTTGCCCGCACGAACTTTCGCGCGCCGCCGCTCGTAGTCCCTGACGTGCGCCGGAGAGACCGCGCGG
>DASVSK010000311.1:0-1996 GCA_036388135.1 Pyrinomonadaceae bacterium
GACGCTCTCGCTCGTCTCCGGCGTGCGCCTCGTCCTCTTCCGCCCGGCCGTGCTCTGGATGCGCAGCGTCGCGGGGAGCCTCGGCGTGCTTTTCGCCTTCTACGCGCTGACGCACCTGCCGGTCTCGACGGCGCTGACGCTGTCGAACACAGTCCCCGTCTGGGTGACGCTGCTGGCGTGGCCGGTGCTCGGGCAGAGGCCGCGGGCGGCGGTCTGGGTCGCGGTCGCGGCGGGGCTGGCCGGCATCGTCCTCATCCAGCGGCCGGAAGTGGGCGGCGACCGCCTGGCGGCCGCGCTCGCGCTCGCCAACGCCCTCTCGACCTCGGTCTCGATGCTCGGCCTCAACCGCCTCGGCGGCCTTGACGCGCGCGCCGTCGTGACGCACTTCTCGGGCGTGGCGACGGTCTTCACGGTCTGCTTCATGTTGCTCTCGGGCGGGCGGGTCGACTCCGCGCCGCTCGGCGACGCGCGGACGCTGGCGCTGCTCGCGGGCGTCGGGCTGTCGGCGACGGTCGGCCAGTTGGCGATGACGCGTGCCTTCGCGCTCGGCAGCCCTTCGCGCGTCTCGGTGGTCGGGCTGATGCAGATAGTCTTCGCGCTCGGCTTCGACCTGCTCTTCTGGCAGAGACACTTCGGCCCGCTCGTCGTCCTCGGCATCGCGCTCGTCGTCGCGCCCTCCGCGTGGCTGATGCTCCGCTCGCCTCTGAGAAGACAGCCGGCGGCGGTTCACACGACGGGCTAGGGAAGTAGACAGTAGACAGTAGACAGTAGCCAGTAGAAATACAGGCGGCGCATCCGGCTTGTGACCGGAACGCGCCGCCTGTTTCCACCTACTGACTACTGACTACTGACTACTGACTACTGTCTACTTCCCTCACGACGACGTTGACGAGGCGGCCGGGGACGACGACCGTCTTGACGATCTGTTTGCCCTCCGTCCAGGCGCGCACGCGCTCGTCGGAGAGCGCGGCGGCGCGCGTCTCGTCCTCCGAGGCTTCGGCGCTCACCGAGACGCGTCCGCGCAGCCTGCCGTTGACCTGGACGGCTATCTCCACCTCGTCCTTGCGCGCGAGCGCCTCGTCGAAGGCGGGCCAACGAGCGCCGCTGCGCAGCAGGCCGCCCTCGTGGCCGAGCGCCTCCCACAACTCCTCCGACAGGTGCGGCGTGAAGGGCGCGAGCATCAGCACCAGCGCCTCCAGCGTCTCGCGCACGGCGAAGAGGTCTGACGGGGAGGCCGCGGCGGGCTGCGTCTTGAACTCGCCCAGCACGTTCGACAGCTCCATCATCGCCGCCACCGCCGTGTTGTAGCGCAGACCCTCGAAGTCGTTCGTGACGCGCTCAATCGTCCGGTGCGTCTCGTGGCGCAGGCGGCGCGCTTCCGCGGAGAACTCGCCCGCCGCGGCCGCGTCCCTCGCCGCGCCGCCCACGCCCTCGCGCCAGCGGTGGACGAACGAGTAGACGCGGCGCAGGAAGCGGAGCGCGCCGTCGATGCCGGCCTCCTGCCAGCGCAGGTCGTTCTCGACCGGCGCGGCGAAGAGGACGAACATCCGCGTGGCGTCCGCGCCGTAGGCCGGAATCATCTCGTTCGGGTCTACCCCGTTGTTCTTCGACTTCCCCATCTTCTCGAACGGCCCGACGGTGACGGGCTGGCCGTCGCTGACGAGGGTGGCTTCCCGGACGCGCCCCTTCTCGTCGCGCACGACGTCGACGTCGGCCGGGTTGATGTAGACCTTCGAGCCCGCGTCCTCGCCCTCGCGGTAGAAGGTCTCGGCGACGACCATGCCCTGCGTCATCAGACGCCTGACCGGCTCGTTGAAGCTCAGCAGCCCGAGGTCGCGCATGACCTTCGTCCAGAAGCGCGTGTAGAGCAGGTGCATCACCGCGTGCTCGACGCCGCCGATGTACTGGTCGACGGGAGTCCAGTAGGCGGCCTTCTCTTTGTCGAACGGCGCGTCGGCGTTCTGCGGGTCGCAGTAGCGGAAGAAGTACCAGGACG
>DASVSK010000312.1:0-4653 GCA_036388135.1 Pyrinomonadaceae bacterium
GCCGGCGGCCGGCCGGCTTACCTCAGGGCGGGAGGGAAGTGTGGCAAGCCCACCCGGCCTGACCGCCACACTCCTCCTTCCTCTACTCTGATAAGTTTCGACTCACCCACGCGGGCGTCGCTCCGGCGTGAACTCCGGGCGGCGTTTCAAAACAGCTTCCGCGGCGGCATCTTTACGAAATCCTTATAACTTTTATGCCATCCTACGCGGGCTGATGCTCCCCGGAGGAGCCGTTCGTCCGCCCGGCGTGGCCGCGGCGTCCCTCGGGGCGCGGCCCGGCTCGTCCGCCGCGGCCGGGCGAAGACTCTTTCGGGGGCATTTAATTCCTTCCTTTCAGGGTGACTATGTCAGGAGTAGCCTCGGCGGACATTCACACGACCCTCACCGACGCGCAGGGACACACGCACGCCGCGAAGCCGCGAGGGCGTTACCTCGCGCTCCTCTCGCTGACCGCGCTCGGCATCGTCTACGGCGACATCGGCACCAGCCCGCTCTACGCGATGCGCGAGTGCTTCCACGGCCCGCACGCCATCGCCGCCACGCCCGCGAACGTCTTCGGCGTGCTGTCGCTCATCTTCTGGGCGCTGATACTCGTCATCTCGGTCAAGTACTGCGTCTTCGTGCTGCGCGCCGACAACCACGGCGAGGGCGGCATCCTCGCGCTGACCGCGCTGGCGACGCCGATAAAGATCGTGAGCAGGCGCGAGCGCCGCGCGCTGGTCGCGCTCGGCATCTTCGGGGCGGCGCTCCTGTACGGCGACGGCATCATCACGCCCGCCATCTCCGTCCTCGGCGCGGTCGAGGGCCTGAACGTGGCGACGCCGCTCTTCGCCCCTTACGTCGTGCCGTCGACGGTCGTCATCATCGTCGGGCTGTTCCTCATCCAGAGCCGCGGCACGGCGAAGGTGGGCCGCCTGTTCGGCCCCGTCATGCTCGCGTGGTTCCTGGTCATCGCGGGGCTCGGCGTGATGCAGGTCGTCCGCCACCCGTCGGTCGTCGGCGCTTTTAACCCGGCCCACGCGTTCGGCTTTTTCCAACGCAACGGCTGGCACGGGTTCCTCGTACTCGGCACGGTCTTCCTCGTCGTCACGGGCGGCGAGGCCCTCTACGCCGACATGGGTCACTTCGGCAAGCGTCCCATCCGCATCGTCTGGTACGCGCTCGTCCTGCCCGCGCTGCTGCTCAACTACATGGGGCAGGGCGCGCTGCTGATAGAGAACCCGGCGGCGGCCGAGAACCCTTTCTACAGGCTCGCGCCCGAGTGGGCGCTCTACCCGCTCATCGCGCTGGCGACCTGCGCCGCCGTCATCGCCTCGCAGGCTTTAATCTCCGGCGCGTACTCGCTGACGATGCAGGCCGTCCAGCTCGGCTTCATCCCGCGGCTGAAGATAGAGCACACCTCCTCGACCGAGATGGGGCAGATTTACATCCCGGCGCTGAACTGGGCCCTGATGCTCGGCTGCATCGCCATCGTCGTCGGCTTCGGCTCGTCGAGCAGCCTGGCCGCCGCCTACGGCGTGGCCGTCACGGCGACGATGGTCATCACGACGATTCTGCTCGGCGTCGTCGAGCGCGAGAAGTGGGGCTGGGGCCTCGCGCCGGCGCTCTCGCTCACGGGGTTTTTCCTCGCCGTCGACCTCGCGTTCTTCGGCGCGAACGTCATCAAGATTCCGGCCGGCGGCTGGTTCCCGCTCGTCGTCGGGGCGGTCATCTTCATTCTGATGACGACGTGGAAGAAGGGCCGCCGCGTCCTGGCCGAGAGGCTGCTGGCGCGCGCGCACCCGGTCGAAGATTTTCTGCGCGAGGTCGCCGGAAACCCGCCCGTGCGCGTGCCGGGGACGGCCGTCTTCATGAACGGCACGGCGGCGGGGACGCCGCCCGCGCTGATGCACAACCTCGAACACAACAAGGTGCTACACGCGCGCGTCGTGCTGCTGACGGTGAAGACGAGGCAGGTGCCGCACGTCGAGCCCGGAGACCGCGTGAAGGTGCAGGCGCTCGGCCAGGAGTTCTACCGCGTCATCATCAACTACGGCTTCATGGAAGACCCGGACATCCCAGACGCCCTCGCGGGCATGGGGCCGCCCGGCCCGACCTTCGACCCGGCGGAGACGACATACTTCCTCGGCCGCGAGACGGTCATCGCCAGCAAGAACCCCGGCATGATGCTCTGGCGGGAAAAGGTGTTCGCCCTCATGTCGCGCAACGCCTCGTCGGCCACCGCCTACTTCTGCCTGCCGCCCGACCGCGTCGTCGAGATGGGCTCGCAGGTCGAGATATAGCGCCGCCGCGGCCGTCCTGTCATACAATCGCGTCCCGTGTGGTGGAGAACGTTAGAGAGGAGCCGGGCGGGTTACCTCGTCGCGGTGGCGGCGGTCGCCGCGCTGACGGGCGTGCTGAAGCTGCTCGGCGGGCACGTCAACTCGACGACCGTGGCGCTCGCGCTGCTGACGGCCGTGCTCTTCATCGCCGCGCGGATGGAGAGCGGGCCGGCGCTGGTGGCCTCGGTGCTGGCGGTGCTCTGCTTCAACTTCTTCTTCCTCCCCCCGTTCGGCACCCTCCACGTCTCCGAGCCGGAGAACTGGGTCGCGCTCGCCGCCTTCCTCCTCACGGCCTTCGTCGCCGGGCAACTCTCCACGCGCGCCCGCCGCCGCGCCGAGGAGGCGGAGGCCGGCCGCCTGGAGATAGAGCGGCTTTACGAGGAGCTGCGCACGGCCTTCGAGCGCGCGAGCCACGCCGAGGCGCTCCGCCAGAGCGAGAAACTCAAGTCGGCGCTTCTCGACGCCGTCACGCACGACATCCGCACGCCGCTCACGTCGATCAAGGCGTCGGTGACGACGCTCCTCGACGAGCTGCGCGGGGGGACTGACGACGGGCAGGCGGTCGCGCTCGGCGCGGAGTCGCGGCGCGAGATGCTTGAGGTCATCGACGAGGAGAGCGACCGGCTCAACCGCTTCGTCGAAGGGCTCATCGAGCTGGCGCGCATCGAGGCGGGCGAACTGCGGCTGCGTCTGCGCTGGGGTGCGCTGGACGAGGTGGTCGCGGCGGCGCTCGCGCGAGCCGAGCCGCTGACGAAAAACCACCGGGTCGGCGTGGGGCTGGAAGACGGGCTGCCCGTCGTGCGCGTCGACCCGCACGCGGTGGCCGAGGTCGTCTACACGCTCGTCGACAACGCCGCGAAGTACTCGCCGCCGGGGACGACCGTCCGCGTCGAGGCCGCGCGCGCCGCGGGCGAGATGGTACGCATCGCCGTCGAGGACGAAGGGCAGGGCATCCCCGAAGACATGCGCGAGCGTGTCTTCGACAAGTTCTTCCGCGCGACGCGCGACGGCGACACCGGCGGGCCCCGCCGGCCGTCGGGCACTGGGCTTGGGCTCGCCATCGCGCGCGGGATAGTCGAGGCGCACGGCGGTCGCATCCGGGTGGAGGGCCGCGCCGGGGGTGCGGCGGGGACGCGCGTCGTGTTCACGCTCCCCGTCGGCGACGAAGGGGCAGCGGCCAACGGGCCGCGTGAGGCGGCCCCGGGGCAGCCCGCCGCGACGGCCGGTGCCGCGGCGGCGGACACGAACAAGGACGTGGTGTCGTGAATAAGCAGCCGCGCATCCTCGTCGTCGATGACGAGCCGCAGCTCGCGCGCGTCCTGCGCACGGGGCTGAAGACTCGCGGCTACGACGTGCGCGTGGCGGCCGACGGCGTCTCGGCGCTGGAGACCTTCGGCGACTGGCGTCCCGACCTCGTCGTCACAGACCTTGCCATGCCGAACATGAGCGGGCTGGCCTTGTGCCGACGCCTGCGCGAGCTGTCCCGGCTCCCTATCATCGTCCTCTCGGTGCGCGGCGAGGAGAAGACGAAGGTCGAGGCGCTCGACGCGGGGGCCGACGACTACGTCACCAAGCCGTTCGGGATGGACGAGCTGCTCGCGCGCGTCCGCGCGCAGTTGCGGCGCGCGCAGACCTCCGCCGTCGGCGAGCCGCCTTCCGCCGTCCTGCATGACGGCGACTTCCGCGTCGACCTTGAGGCGCGCGGCGTCTCCGTCCGCGGCAGCGAAGTCCACCTCACGCCGAAAGAGTACGACCTGCTCGTCTACTTCATGCGCCACGCGGGCAAGGTTCTGACCCACCGCAAGCTGCTCGGCGCTGTCTGGGGCGGCGACTACACCGAGCAGGGCGAGTACCTGCGCGTCTTCGTCGGCCAGCTCCGCAAGAAGATAGAGCCCGACCCTTCGAGCCCGCGCTACGTCCTCACCGAGCCGTGGGTCGGCTACCGCTTCAACCCCGGCTCGTAGAGCCCCCGCCCTCCCGCCCCACGGCGGCCGGAGAGTGTGAGCGGAGCCAGGTCGTCATGTGGTCTAAGAGTCGCATCGAGTCGGGCGGGCCCGGCGGGAGTCGTCCCAGCGCCTCGATGACACGGCCGACCAGTTCGCCCCGCGCGCGCGTCTCGACGACGACGACGCGCGCCGGGGCGGCCTCGCGCAGCGCGACGAAGTAGCGGCGCAGCGGCCCGGCCAACAGGAGGTGCTTCTCGAAGTTGCGCCGCGTGCGCGAGGTGTCTTCGGCGCGCCGCCGACGCAACTCTTCCTCGTCGGCGTTGAGCGACACGTAGAGGTCGGGGAAAGCGAGCGCGCCCGCCTCGACCTGCGCGCGGTAGAGCGGC
>DASVSK010000313.1:0-2355 GCA_036388135.1 Pyrinomonadaceae bacterium
GCAGCCGTCCCGAGGGGCCCGCAGGGGGGGCGCGTGTTGGGCAACATGCGCGAGTTCAACAGCGACTCGCTCGCCTTCGTCGAGCGTTGCGCGCGCGAGTTCGGCGACGTCGTGCGGACGCGCTTCCTCTACGTCCCCGCGCTCTTCCTCTTCCACCCCGAACAGATAGAGTACGTGCTCGCCTCCGGCAGCAAGAACTTCATCAAGGCCGCCTCCCTGCGCTCGCCCTTCTTCCAGCGCCTCGTCGGCAACGGGCTGGTGACGAGCGAGGGCGACTTCTGGCGGCGGCAGCGGCGTCTGGCGCAGCCCGCCTTCCACCGCGACCGCGTCGAAGCCTACGCCGAGACGATGGTCGGCTTCACCGAGCAGGCGCTCGCGCGCTGGGGTGACGGGCAGACGCTCGACGCGCACGATGAGATGATGCTGCTCACGCAGAGGGTCGTCGCCCGGACGCTCTTCAGCGCCGACGTCTCGGGCGACTCGCGCGAGATAGGCGAGGCGCTCTCGAACATCGTCCGCCCCTTCGCCTCGCAGGCGACGCTCAAGTGGATTCTCGACAACCGCCTGCCCACGCCCGCGCACCTCCGCTTCAACCGCGACGTGCGCCGCATCGACGGCTTCGTCTACCGACTCATCGGCGAGCGGCGCGCCTCGGGCGAGGACACCGGCGACCTGCTCTCGATGCTCCTGCGCGCGCAGGACGAGGACGGGAGCGGGATGTCCGACAAACAGCTCCGCGACGAGCTGATGACCATCTTCCTCGCCGGGCACGAGACGACGGCGCTGGCGCTGACGTGGTGCTGGTACCTGCTCGCGCGCAACCCCGAGGCCGAGGCGAAGCTCGCGGCGGAACTCTCGGAGGTCCTGGGCGGGCGCGCGCCGCGGGCCGACGACCTGCCGCGGCTGCGCTACGCTGAGTGGGTGGTGAAGGAGTCGATGCGCCTGTACCCGCCCGCGTGGGGCGTCGGGCGCGAGGCGGTGCGCGAGTGCGAGGTGGGCGGCTACCGCGTGCCCAAGGGGATGCAGGTCTTCGCCTTCCAGTGGGTCGTCCAGCGCGACCCGCGCTGGTTCGCAGACCCGCACGCCTTCCGCCCCGAGCGCTGGGGCGAGGAGTCGATTTCGAGACTCCCGAAGTACGCCTACTTCCCCTTCGGCGGCGGCCCGCGCCGCTGCATCGGCGAGGGCTTCGCCTGGACGGAGGCCGTGCTCATCCTCGCCGCTCTCGCGCGCCGCTGGCGCACGCGCCTCCTGCCCGGCCGCGTCGTCGAGACGCAGCCGCGCATCACGCTACGGCCCGGCGCGGGCGGCGTGCCGATGAGACTGGAAGAGCGGCCGATGGCGGATAGTAGATAGTGAATGGTGTGCACTAAACGTCCATTCACCATTTACCCTTCACTGTTTACCGTTCACCGCCTTTCCCTGCTAAGCTTGAACGCCCGTAAACGGGTAGCGTCGGAAGGTTTTGAACCGGGAGAGAGGAGCCCGCAGAGTTGCCAATCACGCCCGATTTCATCGAGACGTTCAGCGTCGTCTGCCCCGCCTGCCGCGGGCGCGTGGTGCTCAAGGACGACGCCAGCGGCATCAAGTGCACCGAGTGCAGGCGCGTCTACCCCGTCCGCAACGACATCCCCGCGCTGATCGTCGAAGAGGCGACTATCGAGGATGAAGAGCCTCGGAAGACAGACTGAGCCGCGCGCCCTCGCGCACGCGCCGGCGCGCGCCGCGGACGCGTCGGCCGCCGGAGCAGCGCCCGTCGACACGGCCGCGGAAGGCGCGCCGTCCGCGGACGGGGCCGCGCCGCGCCCGCTCGCGCCCGCGCGCTGGGACTGGTCGCTGGTGCGGAGCGTGCTCGTCGTGCGGCTGCGCTCGATAGGCGACACGGTGCTGGCGACGCCCTCGCTCCACGCGCTGCGCCGCTTCCTGCCCGGCGCGCGCATCGACGTGCTGCTCGAAGACTGGGTCGCGCCGCTGCTCGAAGGCTCCGCGGACGTCGACCGCGTGCTGACCGTCCGGCGCAAGAGCAACTCCTCGCGGCTCGCCGTCGCGCGACGCCTCCGCGCCGAAGGCTACGACGTGGCCTACAACCTTCACGGCGGCAGCACGGCTGCGCTCCTCGTCCGCGCCTCGGGCGCGCGACACCGCGTCGGCTACGCCGACTACTCATACGCCTCCCTGCACAACCACGCCGCGCCGCCCTCTTCGGAGCTTTGGGGGCGCGAGAAGACGCACTCGGCCGAGCAGCAGCTCGCGCTCCTCGGCTGGACGGGCGTGCCCGTCACAGACCGCCCCGCGTCGCGGCTCGCCGTGACGCCCGGAGCCGCGGCGGCCGTCGCCCGACGCCTGCGCGAAGGGGCG
>DASVSK010000314.1:0-3525 GCA_036388135.1 Pyrinomonadaceae bacterium
AATAGACATTCAGGTGTACCTCTCCTTGTAAGGAGTATCAAGAGAAGCTTCCCATTGAAGTTTTCTTCGGCGGGACGGTGGCAACGAAGGCTCGCGTCTGGGGTGCTCAAGAAAGAGCCGCTTCCGGTCAGTTGTAAGTAGCCTGCTCTCGAACCATCCAGAACGCCGCCGCCATTGCCTGGGCGCGGGGCGCATCACCGTCGATGCGCGAGAGAAGGATTGACGCAGCTATGATGCACCAAAAGCGTACCAAGTTGCAACGCCCGGGGCGCTCCCGGCCACGCCCCGGGCGTGTTTTTTAGTCTCCCGGCGGGCGGGCTGGCGGCTCACCTGTCCAGCATTTCGACGGCCTTGAGCACCCGCGCCACGCCCCGGCTGACGTGCGCCCCGAGGGCGAAGAGGCCGAGCACGACAACCGTGTAGCCGCCCACGGTCGACACGAGCAGCAGCACGTGCGTGCGGTCGGAGAAGTCGGCCGCGAGCAGGAAGACGGCGAGGAAGAGCGCCTCGAAGGCGACCGCCGCGAAGAAGGCGAGCCTGAAGTTCCTCTCGCCGCGCTCGATGCGCGCCAGGGCCTCGCCGCGCACCGCGTCCAGGTTGACTCGTTCGGACATAAGCACCTCCGTTTCGTTGGAAAGAATGTCCCGGCGTCAGCGCGCGGCCCCGTACCAGAGCGCCAGCGCGATGACGATGAATTCGACGACCGCGTACACGATTACCGCGTACTTGAAACTGCGGTCGAAAGTCCCGGCGTCCTCGTCGGGGGGCGCGCCATCGCGTCCGTCGTCCGCCTTGGCGGCTTCGGGGCTCGAATCATCTGGGCGTGAAATCATGGCTGCTCCCGCAGACGCCTGCGCAGGGCTTCGAGCCCGTAGGCGAGGCGCGACTTGACCGTGCCGAGCGGGACGCCCAACACGTCGGCCGTCTCTTCGAGCGACATCTCGTGCAGGTAGTAGAGGACGACGACGGCGCGGCTGGCCGGCGAGAGCCCCGCGACCGTTTCGCGGAGCCGCGCCGACAAGACGGGCGCGAACTCCTCGCGCGCGGGCGGCGCGGCTATCGACTTGAGCGCCCCCTCGTCCCGAACCTGTTCGGCCCAGCGCCGCTCGCGCTTCAGGTGTCTGAAAGCCTCGCGGGTCGCAACCCTGTAGGCCCAGGCGCGGAACAGCGCGGGCTCGCGCAGCCAGCCGAGCTTGCGGTAGACGCGGATGAAGGTCTCCTGCAAGACGTCCTCGGCGAGTTGCCGCTCGCCGACGAGGCTCAGGAGGTAGCGGTAGAGCGGCCCCTGCACCGACGCGAGCAGCGCGTCGAGCGCCTCGCGGTCGCCCGACTGCGCGCGCAGTACGAGGAAGCCTTCGCGTTCCGCCCCGTCTTTCATGCGCTCACCCGTCCCGCCCCGTCGCAATCTGCCGGTGCGGCAGCGCCGCCCCCGACACTCACAGAATCAGGTAGACCGTCTTCGGCTTCATACCGCCCGCCCGCCGGGGCCGCGCCTCGGCCGCCGGCTTCCGACCGTTAAGACCCGGCGCACTCCGAATCGGTTCGGAAGCAAGGCGAAAATTTTGGCGGGACTTGATAAGGACGAGTCGAAGAGCGGTTCGCCGCGGAGGCGTTGGGGGCGCGGAGGGGGCGCGGAGACGTCGGCCTCCGCGCCCGGGACGTGGACTCACTCCACCCAGCGGACGCGGACTCCGGCGGCCTGGAGCGTCTCCTGCAACTGCTTGTTGGGTGCGACGCGCGCGAACTGCGCGGTCTTCGTGCGCACCGTCAGGTTCTCCTCGTCGAGGTGGAGGTCGATGAAGACCTCGCAGTCGCCGGGGTGCGCGAGCAGCGCCTCGGCGACGCTGTCGCCCGCGCGCAGGACGTCGTCGCAGGTCGGGAACTCGATGACGAGGGCGTTGGCGCGCAGCCGCCCCTGGTAGGTCGGCCGCCCGTTGCTGTTCATCGGCACGCGCGCGCGGTCGAGCGCCGTCACCTCGTCGCAGACGATGGTCAGGCCGCTCTCGCCCTCGCAGCGACCCGTAGCGACGAGCAGCACGTCGTCGGCCGCGTCCGCGCCCTTCGTCTTAAACGCCTCGGGCCAGAGCACGCACTTGACGCCCGCGCCCGTCAGGTCTTCGAGCCGGAAGTAGGCGTAGCGGTCGCCCTTCTTCGTGTTGCGGACGGTGAAGTCCGAGACGACGCCGACGACCTTCACGCGCGCGTTCGGCTCGACCGACCCCAGCTCGGAGACGGGGACGCAGTTGAGCTGCTCAATCTTCTCGATGAAGTCTTCGAGCGGGTGCCCCGAGACGAAGAAGCCGACGGCCGCCTTCTCGCGCGTGAGCAAATCCTTGTGCGTCCAGGGCTCGCAGCCGGTGACGGGCAGCGGCGGCTCTTCCGCCCCGGCCGAGTCCGCGGCGGCGAAGCCGAACATGTCGACCTGCCCGCTGTCGCGCTCGCGCCGAGCGCGGTGCCCGCGCTCCAGCGCCTTGTCGGCGCACGCGAACAGGCGCGCGCGCCACGAGTGCAGCTCGTCCGCCTCGGGCTTCAGGGAGTCGAACGCCCCGGCGCAGACCAGGCTCTCCATCACGCGCTTGCCCGCGCCCTTTTCGCCGACGCGCTCGGCGAAGTCGAAGATGGAGCGGAAGGGCTTCTCCTGCCGCGCCTCGATGATGGCCCCGACGGCCGACTGGCCCAGGCCCTTGATGGCGCACAGCCCGTAGCGCACCGCGCGCTCGACGGGCGTGAAGCCCGGCCCCGACTGGTTGACGTCGGGCGGCAGCATCTTTATCCCCTGCGAGCGCAGCTCCGACGCGTACTTGAAAATCTTCGCCGTGTCGTCGGTCACGTTCGTCATGACCGCCGCGTAGAAGTGCTCGGGGTAGTGCGCCTTGAGGTAGGCCGTCTGGTAGGCGACGTGCGCGTAGGCGACCGAGTGCGAGCGGTTGAAGCCGTAGTCGGCGAACTGCGCCATGAGGCGGAAGACTTCGCGCGCGGTCTTCTTGGCGATCTTGTTTTTGGAGCAGCCGGAGATGAACTTGTCTTCGTGGACGGCCATCTCCTCGCGATTCTTCTTGCCCATCGCGCGGCGCATGAGGTCGGCCTCGCCGAGGGAGTAGCCGCCGAGCTTCTGCGCGAGCTGCATGATCTGCTCCTGGTAGACCAGAATCCCGTAGGTGTTCTTGAGGATGTCCTCCATCTCGGGCACGAGGTACTCGACCGGCTTCTTGCCGTGGTAGCGGTCGATGAAGTCGTCGACCATCCCGCCGTCGAGCGGGCCGGGGCGGTAGAGCGCGTTCAGGGCCGAGAGGTCTTCGAGGCACTTGGGGCGGAGCTTGCGGCAAATCTCCTGCATGCCGACGGATTCAAACTGGAAGACGGCCTCGGTGTGCCCCTTGGCGAACAGCTCGTATGTCTTCGGGTCGTCCTGCGGCACCTCCGCCCAGTCGATGCAGCGGCCGTGCATCTCCCTGATGGTCTTGCAGCACTGGTCGATGATGGTCAGCGTCGTCAGGCCGAGGAAGTCCATCTTGAGCATGCCCG
>DASVSK010000315.1:0-1749 GCA_036388135.1 Pyrinomonadaceae bacterium
ATGAAGCGCTCGCCCTCGGCCTCCGTGACGACCGTGGTGCGCTCAAGCTCGGCGTCGGGGAAGAAGGCGGCGAGGAAGCGGCGCGCGACGAGGTCGTAGATGCGCTTCTCGTCGGGCGAGAGCGCGGCGGCGTTTATCTTCTGCTTGGTCGGGATGACGGCGTGGTGGTCCGTGACCTTCTTGTCGTCGACGTGGCGGCTCGTCAGCTTCGGCCTGCCGGCGGCGAGAATCTTCTCGATGAAGGGGACGTACGGGCCGACCGATGCGGCGCGGACGTGCGCCTCTATCTCCTCGGCCACGGCTTTGGAGAGGTGGCGCGAGGAGGTGCGCGGGTAGGTGACGAACTTCTTCTCGTAGAGCGTCTGCGCCAGCTCCAACGTCTTCGCCGCCGTGAAGGCGTAGCGGACGTTGGCGGCGCGCTGAAGGGAGGTCAGGTCGTGCAGCAGCGGCGGCTTCTCGCGCGCGGCCTTCTTCTCGACCTGCTGGACGGTGCCCCGCTTCCCTTCGACCTTGCGGGCGACGGCCTCGGCGTCATCCTTCTTCTCGAAGCGGCTGCCGCTCTTGCCGAACCAGCGCCCGCGGTACTCGCCGCCGGGCGCGCGGAAGTCCGCGACGACCTCGAAGTAGTCCGTGGGGACGAAGTCGGCTATCTCGCGGTCGCGCTCGACGATGAGGGCGAGCGTGGGCGTCTGCACGCGGCCGAGCGAGAAGACGCCCTCGTGGCCGGCGCGTCGCGCGCGGACGGTCTGCGCGCGCGTGGCGTTGATGCCGACGAGCCAGTCGGCGCGCTGGCGCGCGTGCGCCGAGTCGCGCAGGCCCCTGTACTCCTCGGCCGGCTTCAGATTGCGGAAGCCTTCGAGGATGGCCTCGCGCGTGAGCGACGAAATCCAGAGCCGCTCGACCGGCTTGCGGCAGCCGGCGAGCGTGTAGACGAGGTCGAAGATCAGCTCGCCCTCGCGCCCCGCGTCGGCCGCGTTGACGACCGAGGTGACGTCCTCGCGCCCGAGCAGCGCCCGGATGACGTTGAACTGGTCGAGCGTCCGCTGCGAAGGGTGGTACTTGAACTCGTCGGGGAGGATCGGCAGGTCTTCGACCTTCCATCTCTCCAGCCGCGGGTCGTACGCCTGCGGGTCGTCCAGCTCGACGAGGTGGCCGACGCACCACGTCACGAGCTCGCGCTCGCCCGACAGGTAGCCCTCGCCCCGCCGCGTCGCCCCCAGCGCCGCCGCCACGTCCCGCCCCATCGAAGGCTTCTCTGTGACGATTACTCGCATGTAAGTAGACAGTAGTCAGTAGTCAGTAGTCAGTAGTCAGTAGTCAGTAGAAAAACCTTCGCAGTCGCATCGTCGGAGAGTCAGCGGCCGCGCGCATTAAGCGGAGCCTACTGGCTACTGAATACTGACTACTGTCTACTCAATCAATACTCTTCGCTGTTCGTGAAGTAGACCTGCAAGTCGCGCTCGCCGTTGATGAGCCAGCGGCCGCCGGCGCGGACGAGTGTGAGCTGCTGGCGGACGGAGCCCTTTGAGTTCTTGTCGGGCGAGTCGAAATCCCAGCTCTTGTCGAAGGCGACGGTGGCGCGCGTCCCCGTCGGGTCGGGCGTGACCTCGACGTTCGACAGCTCGACCTCCATCTGGTCGTAGCGCACGAAGGCGCGCGAGCGGTCGGCGCGCACCTGCGCGGCCGGGACGTTCTGCCGCTTGTAGAAGGTCTCCAGCGTGTCGGCGTAGTGGCGCATGTGGCCTTCCA
>DASVSK010000316.1:0-3518 GCA_036388135.1 Pyrinomonadaceae bacterium
GGCGTGGCCGGCCGGGGCCCCCGCCCCCGCGTGCGAGCCGTGACCCGACTCTCCCTCGCCGACCGACTGCGGCAGCGCCCCCTCGTTGCCGTGCGCGCCCGGCGCTTGGGCGGTCGCGCCGGCTGCGTGCGTCGCCGCGGGGCCGCCGTGCGAGGCGTCCCCGCCCGCCTCGGGCGCGTGCGCGACGACGGGCTCAAGGGTCTGCTCGAAGTAGTTGGCGACGGCCCCGCCGCTCAGAGCGTAGGGGATGCCGACCCAGCCGCCGACGACCGAGAGGACGGCGAGCACGGCCAGCGGCACCGTCATCACCCACGGCGACTCGTGCGGCTCGACGGGGCCGTGGTGGTGCTCCTCCTCGTGCTCTTCGTCGTCGAAGTCCGCGGCCGCGTGGTGCGCGCCGTGTGCGTCGGCGTGGCGCGCGACGCCGTGGCCGACGTCGAATCCGGCGCTGTCAACTTTCTCGCCGGGGGCGTGGCGCGGGCGGTCGCCTTCGGACGCCAGCCGCGCGTCGTGCGGCTTCGCGCCCTCGTCGTGCGCGTGGGCGTGCGCCTCGTCGGCCTGGCCGCCCGCGTGCGCCTCGCGGAAGCGCTCGGAGCCCCAGAAGGTCAGCACCATCAGCCGCGTCATGTAGACGGCGGTCAGTCCCGCGGTGATGATGCCGACGACCCACAGGATTTTGCCCGCGCCCGCCGTCCCGAGCGTCTCGCTGCTCCACGTCTTCCAGAGGATTTCGTCCTTCGAGAAGAAGCCCGACAGGAGCGGGAAGCCGCTGATGGCGAGCCAGCCCACGGCCATCGTCGCGAAGGTGACGGGCATGTACTTCCGCAGGCCGCCCATCCGGCGCATGTCCTGCTCGTGGTGCATCCCGTGGATGACCGAGCCGGAGCCGAGGAAGAGGAGCGCCTTGAAGAAGGCGTGCGTCATCACGTGGAAGATGGCCGCGACGTACGCGCCGACGCCGCACGCGAGGAACATGTAGCCGAGCTGCGAGACGGTCGAGTAGGCCAGGACCTTCTTGATGTCGTTCTGCGCGATGGCGATGGTGGCCGCGAAGACGGCCGTGGCCGCTCCGATGAAGGCGACGATGAAGAGCGCGGTCGGCGCGTGCGAGAAGATGGCCGAGCAGCGGACGACCATGTAGACGCCCGCCGTGACCATCGTCGCCGCGTGGATGAGCGCGGAGACGGGCGTCGGGCCCGCCATCGCGTCCGGCAGCCAGACGTAGAGCGGTATCTGCGCCGACTTGCCCGTCGCGCCGATGAAGAGCAGCACGGCCGCCGACGTGATGCCGCCGGCGAAGATGAGCCGCCAGCCGAACGGCTCGACCGCCATCCCGCCTATCGTCCTGAGCGCGCTGACGACCGCGTCCGAGCCGCCGCCGAGCACCTCGGGCGTCTTGTCGAAGAAGCTGATGGACGGGCTGCCCGCGCCGGCCGTCAGCCAGAAGACCAGCATGATGCCGAGGATGACGCCCCAGTCGCCGATGCGGTTGGCGACGAAAGCCTTCTTCGCCGCGTCGCCCGCCTCGCGGCGGTCGGTGTAGTAGCCGATGAGCAGGTACGAGCACAGGCCGACGCCCTCCCAGCCGACGAACATCAAAAGCAGGTTGTCGGCCAGCACGAGCGTCAGCATCATGAACATGAAGAGGTTCAGGTAGGCGAAGAAGCGGTAGAAGCCGCGGTCGCCGCGCATGTACCCCGTCGCGAAGAGGTGTATGAGGAAGCCGACGAACGTGATGAAGCAGGCGTAGACGCCACTCAGGCGATCCATCGCGAAGCCGTAGTCCGCGCGGAAGCCCCCGACCTGTATCCACGTCCAGAGGTGGCTGAAGACCGGGCGTGCCGGCTCGGCCGTCAGCGCCGCCCCGCCCCAGTTGGTGAACGCGACCAAGAAGGCGCAGACCGCCGAGACCGCCACCGACCCGCACGCCACCGCGCCGACGAGCGCCTCGCTGCGCGCCTTTCGCCCGACCAGCCAGCAGACCAGCGCGCCCACGAGCGGCGCGAACACGACGACGGAGAGCAAGTGATTCGTCATAAGAAATTTGTTCATCTGCCCGCCGGCTCACCGGCTCATTTGATAACTGAACCGATGAGCCGGCGAACAAATCTCACAATCTGAGCATGCTCGCGTCGTCGACGTCGAGCGACTCGCGGTTGCGGAAGATGGCGATGATGACGCCCAGGCCGACGGCGGCCTCGGCGGCCGCGACCGTCATCACGATGAAGACGAAGAGTTGCCCCGTCACGTCGCCGAAGTAGCTGGAGAAGGCGACGAACGTCAGGTTGACGGCGTTGAGCATCAGCTCGATGCACATGAACATCTGGATGGCGTTGCGCTTGACGATGACGCCGACCACGCCGATGGTGAACAGCACGGCCGAGAGCGCCAGGTACCACGTTAAAGGGATCACCCCTCCCCCCTTTCTTCCGCCCCGGGCGCGCGGTCGGCGGGCGCGGCCGCCTCGCCGCGCGCTATCTGCTCGCGCGCGAAGGCGCGGCCCGTCGCCGCGGTGTCGCCGGGCTTGAGCGCCAGCTCGCCGGCGGCCGTCAGGCGGGGCGGCTCCTCGGTGACGTTGCCGGGCGCGGCCAGGAGCGGCGTGCCCGTCTGGCGGGCGAGCGTGATCGCGCCGACGAGCGCCATCAGGATGAGCACCGACGTCACCTCGAAGGGCAGCAGGTACTTCGTGAACATGCCCGTCCCGATGGAGGCCGTCAGCCCGACGTCCGAGGCGCTCGGCGCGACGGGTTCGAGCCGAGCCCCGCCGCGGCCGAGCTGGAGCATGAAGGCCGCCTCGCCCACGAGCACCGCCGCCAGCAGCACGCCGACCGGGATGAGGTAGGTCAGACGCAAGGGCCGCCGCACTTCCTCCTCCACGTTGAGCAGCATGATGACGAAGACGACCAGCACCATGATCGCGCCCGCGTAGACGATGACCTGGATGGCCGCGATGAACGGCGCCTGGAGCAGCAGGTAGAGGCAGGCGAGCGAGACGAAGACGCCGACCAGCGAGATGGCGCTGTAGAGCGGGTTGCGCTGCGCCACCATCGCGACCGCGCACCCGAGCGCCATCGCGCCGAAGAGCACGAAGAGTAGTTGCGAAATCGTTGGAAAGTCGAGCATATCAGCCCCGGCGGGCGACGTGCGGGGCGCGGCGGAGCCTGCGGCCCCTTAGCGCGCGCCGTCGCCTTCGGTCAACGCAGCCGTAGGAACAGAATGGTCGCGGTCAGCACGACGTTGAATATCGCGACCGGCAGCAGGAACTTCCAGCCGAAGCTCATTAGCTGGTCGAAGCGGAAGCGCGGCAGCGTCCCGCGCAGCCAGATGTAGAGGAACAGGAAGAACGTCACCTTGAGGAGGAACCAGACGACGCCGAGCCACGGGAAGACGTCGACGAACGGCCCCTGCCAGCCGCCGAGGAAGAGCGTCGTGGCGAGCATCGAGACGGTGAACATGTTGACGTACTCGGCCATGAAGAAGAGCGCGAACTTCAGCGCCGAGTACTCGGTGTGGAAGCC
>DASVSK010000317.1:0-5951 GCA_036388135.1 Pyrinomonadaceae bacterium
CGAGTGGGCGGGGACGGGCTACCAGAGCGACAGCAACGACACGTGGGCGATGAGGCTGACCGTGAAGGGGCGCGCTTACGCGGTCGATTACCCGTCGCTCGAATGCGGCGGCAGGTGGAGGCTCGTGAGCGTCACGAGCCGCAGGGCCGTCTTCCGCGAGACCATCACGCGCGGCGCGGAGCGTTGCGCCCCGCGCGGCAACTTCGTCGTCGAGCGGCTGAACTCACGGCAGCTCGGCTACTGGTACTCCCACGCCGGGTCGAAGGAGTTCGTGGCCTCGGGGATTCTCAACCGGCGGCGTTGAGTCTTAACTTTCAGGCGATAGTCGGACAAGGGGGGAAGAAGTGAAAGCATCGGGGACGAAGAAGGCGGCGCTGACGGCCGCGGCCGTCTTGATGGCGGCCGCCGCGTCGGCGTGGGTGCTGGCGGGGCGCGAGACTTTCTCAAGGCAGCGGCGCGCGGGCGAGGCGTCCGCGCCGCGCGGCCGGGTGCTCACGGGGCAGGGCGCGTTCGGCGACTGGACGACGGACGCGCCGGGCGTCCGCCGCCGCATCACAGCGGCCGACCTACCGCGGCCCTACGCGACGCGCTCGGTGGACGCCGGCTCGCGCGCCGTCGCGCGCCCCGAAGGCGCGTGGCCGAAGGCCCCCGCGGGCTTCAAGGTCGAGGAGTTCGCGGCGGGGCTTGAGAACCCGCGCCTCATCCGCGCCGCGCCCAACGGCGACATCTTCGTGGCGGAGAGTCGGCCGGGTCGCGTGCGCGTGCTGAGGGCGGCGGCGGGCGCGGGCAAGGCCGAGACGGTCGAGGTCTTCGCCGAGGGGCTGCGCCGCCCCTTCGGCATCGCCTTCTACCCGCCGGGGCCGGAGCCGCGTTACGTCTACGTCGCCAACACCGACTCGGTCGTGCGCTTCCCGTACCGCGCGGGCGACCTGAAGGCGCGCGGGGCGGCCGAGGTGGTCGTCCCCGACCTGCCCGGCGGCGGCCAACTGCGCGGCGGCGGCCACTGGACGCGCGACGTCGCCTTCTCGCTCGACGGCCGGCGGATGTTCGTCTCGGTCGGCTCGCTGACCAACGTCCACGAGAACCCTTCGGCGAACGAGGAGCGGCGCGCGGCGATTCTTGAGTTCAAGCCGGACGGGACGGGCGAGCGCCTCTACGCGACGGGCATTCGCAACGCCGTCGGCATCGCCGTCCACCCACGGACGGGCGAGCTGTGGGCGTCGGTCAACGAGCGCGACGGGCTCGGCGACGACCTCGTCCCCGACTACGTGACGCGCGTCCGCGAGGGCGGCTTCTACGGCTGGCCCTGGTTCTACCTCGGCGCTAACCAGGACCCGCGCCACCCCGGCGCGCGCCCCGAGCTGCGCTCCAGGGTCGTCGCGCCCGACGTGCTCTTGCAGTCGCACTCGGCCTCCCTGGGGATGGTCTTCTACGAGGGGCGGCAGTTCCCGCGCGAGTACGAGGGCGAGGCTTTCGCCGCGCTGCACGGCTCCTGGAACCGCGCAAAGCGCACCGGCTACAAGGTCGTCCGCGTGCCGCTCAAGGGCGGCGCGCCGACGGGCGAGTACGAGGACTTCATGACCGGCTTCGTCACGCCCGGCGGCGAGGTGTGGGGCCGCCCCGTCGGCGTGGCGGTGGGCGGCGACGGCGCGCTGTTCGTCTCGGACGACGGCTCGAACACGGTCTGGCGCGTCTCCTACGCGGGGCGCTGAGGGCGGCGCGGGGGGCGCGCGACCCGGGCCGGGCGGTGCCCCGCGGCGGGGGCGGCGCGGCCTTTTGTGTGGTAGATTCTCCACCTCGCAAAAGCGGCGGAAGGCGTCCGCCCCGCGCCGCGGGGGACGCCTGTAACGCTCAGTCCGGGTCCGAGAACCCGTCCGACGACACGAGGCAGCGAATGAAGAAACGCGCACTTATCACGGGCATCACGGGGCAGGACGGCTCGTTCCTGACCGAGCTGCTGTTGGAGAAGGGCTACGAGGTCTACGGCATCATCCGCCGCTCGTCGTCCTTCAACACCGACCGCATCGACCACCTCTACCAGGACCCGCACGAGCCGGGGACGCGGCTGCGGCTGGTCTACGGCGACCTCAACGACTCCAGCTCGCTCAACACGCTCATCAGGCAGATACGCCCGGACGAGATTTACAACCTCGGCGCGCAGAGTCACGTCCGCGTCAGCTTCGACGTGCCCGAGTACACGGGCGAGGTCACGGGGCTCGGCACCGTCCGCCTGCTCGAAGCCATCCGCGAGGCGGGCATCAGCCCGAAGTTCTACCAGGCCTCCTCGTCGGAACTCTACGGCAAGGTGGTCGAGACGCCGCAGACCGAGCGGACGCCCTTCTACCCGCGCAGCCCCTACGCCTGCGCCAAGGCGTACGCCTACTGGATCACGGTCAACTACCGCGAGTCTTACCAGATGTTCGCCTGCAACGGCATCCTCTTCAACCACGAGAGCGAGCGCCGCGGCGAGACCTTCGTCTCGCGCAAGATCACGCGCGCCGCCACGCGCATCAAGCTCGGCCTCCAGCAGAAGCTCTACATGGGCAACATCGACGCGCGGCGCGACTGGGGCCACGCGCGCGACTACGTCGAGGCGATGTGGCTGATGATGCAGGCCGAGGAGCCGGACGATTACGTCATCGCGACCGGCGAGACGCACTCGGTCAGGGAGTTCCTCGAAGAGGCTTTCGGCCTGCTCGACCTCGACTGGCGCGAGCACGTCGAGATAGACCCGCGCTACTTCCGTCCCGCCGAGGTCGACCTCCTGCTGGGCGACGCGACGAAGGCGCGCACCATCCTCGGCTGGGAGCCGAAGGTGAGCTTCAAGGAGCTGGTGCGCGTCATGGTCGACAGCGACCTCAGGCTCGCCGAGCGCGAGCAGCGCACGCGCCAGCACGAGGGGGCCGTGGCGACGACGGCCGGGTGGGGCGTCAACTGAGCGGGCGCGGCGGCCGAATGACTGAAGGGTTAAAGGCGGTCTTCATCGCGGGCGGGGCGGGGACGCGGCTGTGGCCGCTGTCGCGCGAGGGGCGTCCCAAGCAGTTCCACGCGCTGGCGGGGGACATGTCGCTCATGCGGCAGGCGGTCGAGCGCGTGCTGCCGGTCGTCCCGGCCTCGGACGTGTGGGTTGTGACGGGCGAGCGCTACGCCGCGCAGACCGCCGCGGAGCTTCCGGAGGTGCCGCCCCGCCAGATCATCGGCGAGCCGTTCCCGCTGGGGACGAACCTCGCCGTGGGCCTCGGCGCGCTCCACGTCGCGCGGCGCGAGCCCGAAGCCGTCCTGTTCGTCGGCTGGGCCGACTCTTACGTCAGGGACGGCGAGGAGTTCCGCCGCGCGCTGCTCTCGGCGGCGCGCGTGGCGCGCGAGACGGGGGGCGTCATCGTCGGCGTGCGGCCGACCTTTCCGGCCACGGGCTACGGCTACATCCGCGCGGGCGCGGCGCTCGGAGGGGCGGAGGGCGCACGCGCCATCGAGGGCTTCGAGGAGAAGCCGGACGAGGCGCGCGCGCGCGGCTTTCTGGCCGACGGCTCGTACCTCTGGAATCCGGGGATGAGCGTCTGGGTCGCGTCGCGCCTGCTCGAACTGATACGGCTCCACAAGCCCGCGCACTACGAGGCGCTGTTGAAGGTCGAGCCGCACCTCGGAACGCCGCGCGAGCGCGAGGCGATGGGGGAGGCTTTCGCCGGGCTCGACCGCGAACCCATCGACACCGCCGTCTTCGAGAAGGCCGAAGGGCTCGCCACGGTCGTCACAGACCCCGGCTGGAGCGACGTGGGGACGTGGGCCGCCGTCTACGAGCTGGGCGCGGACGCGGACGGCGGGGCGGGGCAGGAAGGACAGGACGGCGTCACGCGCGGCGACGTCACGCGCGGCAACGTCACGCGCGGCGAGGTCGTGGCGCTCGACACAGAGGGCTGTCTCGTCCAGGCCGCCGCCGGCCGCCCGGTCTTCACGCTCGGCGTCTCCGACCTCGTCATCGTCGACGCGGGCGACTGCCTGCTCGTCGCGCGTCGCGACCAGGCCGAGCGGCTGAAGGAGCTGCACGCCCTCGCCAAGAAATCCGGCCATTCGGGACTGCTCTGACCCGTCGAAGCCCGGCCGCCTCTTCAGAAGAATGAAGGCGGAAGGACGGAGGATGAAGTGATTGCTTAACGGCCGTCTCTTCCGCCTTCATCCTTCCGCCTTCACCCTTCGTCCTTCCGCCGCCCTAGCCGGCCGAAGCCTGACTCCCGAGCGCCGCGGGCGTCTCGTCCAATTCCCGCAGTCGCCCCCACTCGCCCGCCCTCATCCCGAGCACGCGGAGGGCTATCAGCGCCATCCCCAACGACATCCCGAGCCCGCTCCCGAGCACAGCCCACTCGACGCGGCCGATGCGCCCGACGGGGAAGAGCAGCGCCCCGAGCGCGAGCGCCCCGGCCGCCGCGGGCGACACGACCCGCGCGCGCAGCAGCGCGTAGCTGAGGACGAGAAAACCCAGCGGGAAGGCGAGCCCCGGCAGCGGGTAGAAGATGATGTAGCCCCCCACGCCGTCCCTCCGGAACGCGGCCTCGACGGCGCGCATCGCGGGCTCCTCCAGCCCCGAGGTCTCGACCGACCCGAGGACGGCGTTCGCGGTCAGAATCCCCGAGCCGGCCAGGCAGCCGACTATCGCCAGCGCCCCGCCCGCGAGCCCCGCGCGGTCCGCGCGCTCGCTGACGAGGTGGACGACGGCGAGCGCCGCCCCGACGAAGAGCGCGAACGCGAGCTTGGACATGACGAGCCACGAGTGGTGCGCGCCCGCCCAGTACCTCAGGGCGTCGCCCGCCAGCATCAGCAGCGGCGCGGCCAGCAGGCAGGCGGCCGCGCCCTTCCTCCTCCATTCGGTTGCCGTTTGTGCTTTCATCTTAATTCTCCTTTTCAACCCTTTCTTTCCGACGGTCGCCGTGGTTCTCAGTCTGTTTATGCAGTCGCGCCTTATGTCGTCGCGCCCCGTCTCGTCTCAGAGGCCGGGCGACGCGACGAAGGCGGCGGCCTGCCGCCCGACGTCGCGCGCCGCCAGCGTGACCAGCGCGTAGCTCATGACGAGCACGCAGGCGGCCGCCGCCAGGTAGCAGGCCAGCGTCAGGGCCAGAAGCGTCCCGGTCTCCGCTTTAGTCCGCGTGTGGTTCGTGTGTGTCATCGTTGCGTCTTCCCCCCTCACTGAAGAGAGCGACGCGCGGCGGTGAAAGTGTCCACCCCGCCGGAAAAAATTTTTACGGCGCGAAAAATTCGTCAAATTCGTCGCGGGCGTCGCGGGCCGGGGTGGTAGAATCCGCGCCGCAGTTCCGCCGGCTCAGCTCGTACACCTTCAGACCGCCGCGCACGGGGCCTAACCGAATGTCGAACACCTCCACGCAGGAGATCACGAGGCTGCTCGCCGACTGGAGCGGGGGCGACGCCGCCGCGCTCGAAAAACTGACGCCGCTCGTCTACGCCGAGCTGCGCCGCATCGCGCGCCGCCAGATGCGCGACGAGCGCACGGGGCACACGCTCCAGGCGACGGCGCTCGTCAACGAGGCGTTCCTACGCCTCGGCGGCGGCGGGGGGCAGGCGTGGCACGACCGTAGGCACTTCTACTCCGTCTGCGCGCAGGTGATGCGACACGTCCTCATCGACCACGCGCGGGCGCACGCGCGCGACAAGCGCGGCGGCGGGGCGCTCCACGTCGAGCTGGACGAGGCGGCCGTGCTGGCGGGCGGGGGGGCGGCTGAGCTGGTCGCCTTAGACGAGGCGCTGCGCGGGCTGGAGGCGGTCGACCCGCAGAAGGCGCGCGTCGTCGAGCTGCGCTACTTCGCCGGCCTGAGCATCGAGGAGACGGCGGAGGTCTTGGGCGTCTCGCCGACGACGGTGAGGCGCGAGTGGAGGCGGGCGAAGGCGTGGCTCTACCGCGCCGTCGCCGGGGGGGAGGCGGCGGATGAAGTCTGAGCGCTGGC
>DASVSK010000318.1:0-1653 GCA_036388135.1 Pyrinomonadaceae bacterium
AGCAGCTCCTCCGCGCGGAGCGAGTCGATGAAGTCGCCGATCTCTTTCGCGCGCGACTGCGGCGCGTGACGCAGGAGGTACTTCTCGACCGTCGTCCTGAGCCGCGGCGCGACCGCCGCGGCGTCGAGCGCGCGCACCTCGCCCGCGCGCGCCAGCATGCGCTCCGCGCCCTCAAGCACGATTTGTTCGACGTCTGTCGGCATCCCCGAGTCACCGGGCCGAGATGCCCTGCGGGCCGGCCCGCGTATGCTACCACGAACCGAGTAGACAGTAGACAGTAGTCGGTAGACAGTAGTAAAACTTTCCTTTAACGAACGGTCAGGGCCGAGGCATCACCCCCGCGGTGCGGAGCCCGCCGTCTACCGTCTACTGTCTGCCGTCTACTGATTTTCCATGCTCCGCGTCACGGAAATCTTCCGCTCCATCCAGGGCGAGTCGACGCACGCCGGCCGCCCCTGCACGTTCGTGCGCCTGACGGGCTGCCCGATGCGTTGCGTGTGGTGCGACAGCGAATACACTTTCGCGGGCGGCGAGCGCGTCACGGTCGAGGATGTGATGCGGCGGGTGCGCGCCTACGGTTGCCGGCTCGTCGAAGTGACGGGCGGCGAGCCGCTGGCGCAGAAGGAGGCGTTCGCGCTCATCCGGCAGCTCTGCGACGAGGGTTACGAGGTTCTGATAGAGACCGGCGGGTTCGTCTCGACCGAGAACGTCGACCCGCGCGCCCGGCTCATCCTCGACGTGAAGTGCCCCGCCTCCGGCGAGGCCGAGCGGAACCACTGGCCGAACCTTGAGCGGCTGCGCGCCGACCGCGACGAGGTCAAGTTCGTCGTCAAAGACCGCGCCGACTGGGAGTTCACGCGCAGCGTCGTCGGGCAGTACGGGCTTGAGAAGCGCGCGCTCGCCGTCCTCGTCTCGCCCGTCTGGGGCGAGACGGACTTGAAGGAGCTGGCCGACCTCGTCTCCGCGAGCGGGCTGGACGTGCGCATGCAGTTGCAGCTTCACAAGTACATCTGGGGCCCGGAGGTGCACGGAGTCTGATGGGCGGCTCGCCGAGCGACAAGGATTTCGCCTACGACGAAGAGCCCGAAGAGTCGGCAGGCGAAGACGAAAGCGCCGCCGACTCGGACGCGGCGCTCGCCGTCTGTCTGGTCTCCGGCGGGATGGACTCCTGCGTGACGGCGGCCGTCGCGCGCGAGGAGAACGCGGAGCTGGCCTTCCTCCACGTCTCCTACGGGCAGCGGACTGAAGCGCGCGAGCGCCGCGCCTTCCAGGAGCTGGCCGACTTCTACGGCGTCTCGCGCCGCCTCGCCGTCTCGCTCGAACACCTCGCGCGCATCGGCGGCTCGTCCCTGACCGACCCCTCGCTGCCCGTCGCCGAGGCCGACCTCGCCTCGCACGCGATACCGACAAGCTACGTCCCCTTCCGCAACGCGCACCTGCTCGCCGTCGCGACGAGCTGGGCCGAGGTCGCGGGCGCGCGCCGCGTCTACATCGGCGCGGTCGCCGAAGACTCCTCCGGCTACCCCGACTGCCGCCCCGAGTTCTACGCGGCGTTCCAGCGCGCCATAGACGTCGGCACGCGCCCCGAGACGAACGTCGAGATCAGGACGCCCGTCATCCGCATGCGCAAGGCCGAGATCATCCGCCGCGGGG
>DASVSK010000319.1:0-7433 GCA_036388135.1 Pyrinomonadaceae bacterium
GGAGTGGGCGGCGCAGCCCTACGGCGACAACTCCTTCGTGCCGAACGTCGCCGCCGACATCGTCTCGCAGCACCGCGGCCAGTTGAAGCAGGTCTTCAGGCACGCGCTGCTCGGCTTCACCGCCCGCCTCACGCCCGAGGCGGCCGAGGCGCTCACGCACGACCCGCGCGTCGAGTCGGTCGAGGAGGATGGCGTCGTCTCGGCCTCGACCACGCAGACCAGCCCGCCCTGGGGCCTCGACCGCATCGACCAGCGCAACCGCCCGCTCGACGGCCAGTACAACTACACGCCGACGGGCGCGGGCGTCCACGCCTACGTCATCGACACCGGCATCCGCAAGACGCACGCGCAGTTCGGCGGGCGCGCCAACGGCGCGGCCTTCTCCTCCATCAACGACGGCAACGGCTCGAACGACTGCAACGGCCACGGCACGCACGTCGCCGGCACCGTCGGCGGCTCGACCTACGGCGTCGCCAAGGGCGTCTCGCTCCACGCCGTCCGCGTGCTCGACTGCTCCGGCAACGGGTCTGACTCGACCGTCATCGCGGGCGTCGACTGGGTGACGGCCAACCGCCAGCTCCCCGCGGTCGCCAACCTCTCGCTCGGCGGCGGCGCTTCGGCCGCGCTCGACACGGCCATCCAGAACCTGATCAACTCGGGCGTGACGACGGCCGTCGCCGCCGGCAACGAGTACAGCGCCAACGCCTGCAACTCCTCGCCCGCGCGCGTCGCCGCCGCCATCACGGTCGGCTCGACGACCTCGACCGACGCCAAGTCGGACTTCTCCAACATCGGGACGTGCCTGGACATCTTCGCCCCCGGCTCCTCCATCCCCTCCGCCTGGTCGACTTCCGACACGGCGACCAACACCATCTCGGGCACCTCGATGGCGACCCCGCACGTGGCGGGCGTCGCGGCGCTCTACCTCCAGAACAACACCGCGGCCTCGCCCGCGACCGTCACTTCGCAGATCATCAACACGGCGACGACGGGCGTGCTCACGGGCATCGGCACGGGCTCGCCCAACCGACTGCTCTACTCGCTCCTGACGACGGGCGGGGGCGGGGGCGGCGGCGGCGTCCCCGCGGCCTGCACGGGCGGGACGCTCTACGCCGGCTCGGTCGGGTTCGCCGGCGACTACGACTACCACCCGAACGGCAGCTACTACTACAGCTCGGTCTCGGGCACGCACAAGGGCTGTCTGGTCGGCCCGACCTCGGGCGCGGACTTAGACCTCTACCTGCAAAAGTGGAACGGCTCGTCCTGGGTCATCGTCGCGCGCGGCGAGACGGCGACCTCCAACGAGACCATCACCTATTCGGGCACGGCCGGCTATTACCGCTTCCAGGTCTACTCCTACAGCGGCTCCGGCAGCTACAACTTATGGACGCTTAACCCTTAACGTCGGGGACACTCCGCACCTCGAAGGCCGCCCGGTTCGCCGCGGCGGCCTTCCCTTTTTGCGGCGGCGGGGGCGCGGGAGGATTTTCGGCGCGGGTGAGTTTGGCTGTCGGCCTGATTCTGTTGTAAGCTTCGCAAACCCCACAACTTGACGCGGGCGTTTTCGGCAACAGGCGCGGCGCGGTCTGAGTGAGTTCTTCCGGCAAGACTCTTTGCACAGGTTGACGGACGTAAAGGCGGAATCACGGCGTGTGACTCCGCCTGTGACACTTCGGAGCTATGAAGAAGCTCTTCTTCGCCCTGCTACACAGGGCAGGCGTGGCGCGACTGGTCGCCTGGGCTTACCGCCGGCGGGTGGTCTTCCTCTGTTACCACAGCGTGACGGAGTCGCCGCACCCCGCGTCGGACGACCCCGAGCTGCACACGCCGCTCGCCAGCTTCGCCGCGCAGCTCGACTACCTTCAGCGTCACCGCCGCGTCATCCCGCTCGGCGAATACCTGGCCGCGCGGCGCGAGGGGCGCAGGCTCCCCGACTACTCGGCCGTCCTCACCTTCGACGACGGCACGCGCAACTTCCTGACGGTCGTCGCGCCGCTCCTGGCCGAGCGCGGGCTCCCCGCCGCCGCCTTCGTCATCACGGGTAAGGCCGCGGAGCGCAACGGCTCGTCGCCCGCGGGCGGGTGGACGCGCGACGACGACCACCGCTACCTCTCCTGGGACGAAGTCCGAGACCTCGCGCGCCGCCCCGGCATCGAGATCGGCTCGCACAGCCGCACGCACCCGGACCTGACGGCGCTCACCGCCGAGGAGGCGCGGCGCGAGCTGGCCGAGTCGCTGGCCGAGGTGGCCCAGCACACGGGCAACGCGCGCCCCGCGCTCTCCTACCCGCACGGCCGGACGAGCCCCGAGGTGTGCGAGGCGGCACGCTCGCTCGGCTACGCCTGCGCCTTCGCGGGCGGGCTGGGCGCGAACGACATGGAGACCGACCTCTACGCGCTGCGCCGCGTCGTCATCGCGGGCGACGACGACCTGGCGACCTTCGCGGCGCGCGTCTCGGGCGTCACCTGGTGGTCGGGTCGCGTGCGCTCTGCGCTCGGCCGCCTGCGCGCCCCCGCCGCCTCCGGCCGCGCGGAAGCCCCCGCGCCCCCGCCCGCCACGCGCCGCGCCGACCCACGCGCTCAGGACGAGGCGGGTCTCGTGCAGATGAAGAAGCCCTCGGCCGGCTCTATCCCGTAGCGCCGGCACTCGGCCTCGGACAGCCCGTGGCCGGCCCAGCGCGACCGCAGGCCGCCCGCCGCCAGACGCCCCTCGAAGTCGTCGCCGTAGACCCTCCAGAATCCCAGAAAATCTTTATTCGGCCCCCCGAACTCGCGCGTCGCGGCGGTCCCGCGCTCCTGCGCGACCGAGAGCACCAGCTCGCCCGCCCCGGGTCTGAGCACGCGCGCCAGCTCGCGTATGCTCGCGCGGTCGTCGGGGACGTGGGTCAGCACGTGCTGACACCAGATGAGGTCGAACGAGCCGTCGGCGAAGGGCAGCCGCTGGATGTCGGAGAGCAGGTCTACGCCGCGCGTCGGCTCGATGTCCGTCCTGACGACGCGTAAGTTCCGCGCCCCCGCCCACACGCCTTCGAGCGCGCGCTCGGGCGCGAAGACGAGCGCCGACCCCGCCTTGGACTCCAGCCGGTAAGTGTCTTTGAGCCAGAGGGCGAAGGCCCTGTGGCGCGGGTGGCTGTTGCAGGCGGGGCACTCCGCGCCGCGGCCGTCGACGCCGACTTCGATGAAGTCGTGGAACCTGCGCCCCTCCCAGCCGCAGCAGGGGCAGTTGACGCGCGCGGGCAGCAGGCGGTTCGAGAGTGCGACGGCCGCCCGCGACCAGACGACGCGCAGCAGCAGCGGCGTCGCCACGAGAAACCCGTGCTCCTTCAGCCGCTCTAGATACCATGAGAGCATCCGTTTTAACCTTTCCGCCGTGGGGCGCGGCAGTATAACAAACCGGCCGCGCTTGCCTTTAACGCCGCCCGGCCTTTAGGATTCGGGGCACAATCATTCTTAAGAAATCTTAGGTTCCGGGCTTAAATCTTGCTGGGGAAAATCATCAGGGCACAGGAGCGGCGGCACGCGTCGCGCGACACGAACCGCGTCGTGCGCCCCTTCGAGTGGGGCGCGGAGTTTGTCCCCGAGTTCGTCGCCGGGCGCGAGGACGGGGGCGACGAGCGCGCCGCCGTCCTCGACGCCGCGCGCGAGTCGGTCGCGCGCAGCGAAGAGTTCTACGCGCTCGCGCCCGTCAAAGACTACGACCTCGACGGCGACCGCCTCACGTGGACGAGCGCCGTCCGCACGACCTCGGACGAGAACAACACCGCGCGCGCGCGCTTCTTCCCCGCCGAGCCGCCGAGGGGCGGCGGGCCGCGCCGCCGCGCCGTCGTGGTGCTGCCGCAGTGGAACGCGGACGCGGAGAGCCACGTCGCGCTCTGCCGCCTGCTCGCGCGCCTCGGGATCACGGCGCTCCGCCTGACGCTCCCCTACCACGAGGAGCGCCGGCCGGCCGGGATGGAGCGCGCCGACTACATGGTCAGCTCGAACGTCGGGCGCACGCTCCAGTCGCTGCGCCAGGCCGTCGTCGACACGCGCGCCGCGGTCGCCTGGCTCGACTCGCAGGGGTACGAGCGCATCGGCGCGACGGGGACGAGCATCGGGTCCTGTACGGCCTTCCTCGCCTTCGTCCACGACGAGCGCATCGACGCGGGCGTCTTCAACCACGTCTCCGGCTACGTGGCCGACGTGGTCTGGCGCGGCATCTCGACGCGGCACGTGCGCGCCGGGATAGAGGGCGCGCTCTCGCTCGAAGACCTGCGCGAGGCGTGGCTGCCCATCAGCCCGATGAGCTACACGTCCCGGCTCAAGCGCCTGCGACGCCGCCCCATGCGCTTCATCGCCGCGCGCTACGACCTGACCTTCCCCGCCGACCTCTCGCGCGAGGTCATCTCGAGCGTCCGCGCCACGGGCGTCCCCGTCGACGTCACCTGGCTCCCCTGCGGCCACTACACCAGCGGCGAGCGCCCCTGGGTCTACCTCGACGGCTGGAAGATCGTCGGCTTCCTGAGAAAGAACCTGTGAGGGGTAGACAGTAGACAGTAGTCAGTAGTCAGTAGTCAGTAGTCAGTAGTCAGTAGAAAACCCCTTCGCAGTTGGAAGGTCAGTCCGAAAGCGGCAGTCCCGCAGGGCGGAGCCTACTGTCTACTGACTACTGTCTACTGTCTACTCCTTCTTGACTCCCCGCCGGATTTGGCATAGAACCGAGTCATCTTTTCTACGAACAGCACAACCCGGAGGAACAGCGAAGATGGCCGACGAGACCGTGAGAGACGCCGACAACAGGGGCGATAACGCCTGCAAGAATTCGCCCTGCACCTGCCCCGTCGAGCGGGGCGAGAAGTTCTGTAGCGTCCACTGCCAGAGCACCGCGAACACAGTCCAGATCGACTGCGACTGCGGCCACGACACCTGCAAGGGCGACTTCTAAAAGACGAAAGCGGTGACGGGTGACGTGTGACGAGTTGAGACGGCCTCTTACTCGTCACACGTCACCCGTCACCGCTTTCGTCCTCCGCCTTTCTACTTTTGACCTCCCACCAGCCCCGTGACGACTTCGACGAGGGCGGCCGGGTCTACGGGCTTGGCGACGTGGAGCTGGTAGCCGGCTTCGAGCGCGAGCGCGCGGTCGGCCTCGCCCGCGTAGGCCGTGAGCGCGACCGAGGGGAGCGAGCCCCCGCGCCCCGAGCCGTGCGCGCGGACGCGCCGCATGAGCGAGTAGCCGTCCTCGCCCGGCATCCCAATGTCGCACACCAGCAGGTCGGGCCACGCCGCTTCGAGCGCGAGCCACGCCGCCTCGGCCGAGCCCACGGCCCTCACGCTCGCCCCCTTCATCTCCAGCACGGTCTTAATCAGGTGGAGCGCGTCCGGCTCGTCGTCGACGACGAGCACGCTCAGTCCCCGCAGCGTCGCCGCCCGCGGGTCGAGCGCCGCGGCCCCGCCGACGCCGCCGGCCCGCGCCTCGTCAACGCCCCCGCCTTCCCCCCTCCGCGACTCGACGAGTGGCAGCTCGACCGTGAAGGTCGAGCCGCGCCCCTCGCCCTCGCTCTCGGCGCTGACCGTCCCGCCGTGCAGCTCGACGAGGTGGCGGACGATGGACAGGCCCAGCCCGAGGCCGCCGTAGACGCGCGTCGTCGACTGGTCGCCCTGCCGGAAGCGGTCGAAGACGTGGGGGAGGAAGTCGGGCCGAATCCCCGCGCCCGTGTCGCTGACGGCGAGCCGCGCGTGCGCGCCCGCGCGGCACAGGCGCGCGCGCACCTCGCCGCCGATGGGCGTGAACTTGACGGCGTTGAGCAGAAGGTTCCAGACCACCTGCTGCAAGCGCCGCGGGTCGCCCATGACGGGGCCGAGGCCGGGGTCGAACTCGGCGCGCAGCCGTATGCTCTTGGCCGCGGCCGCGGGGACGACCGTGTCGACGGCCGCGCCGACGACCTCCCGCAGGTCGGTCGGCCCGGCGTCGAGGCGCAGGTGCCCCGTGATGATGCGCGAGACGTCGAGGATGTCGTCGACTATCTGCTGCTGGGTGCGCGCGTTGCGCTCGACGATCTCGACGGCCGTCTTGAAAGTCTTCTCGTCGAGCCGCGTGTCGCGCAGCATCGACGACCACCCGAGTATCGCCGTGAGCGGCGTCCGCAGCTCGTGCGAGAGCGTGGCGAGGAACTCGTCCTTGAGGCGCGAAGCCTCCTCGGCGGCGGCGCGCGCGCCCGTCTCGAACCGGAGGAGCCGCATGTTCTCGATGGCGACGGCCGCGAGGTTGGCGGCCATCCTGACGGCCGTCACGTGCTCCTCGCGGTAGGCGTGGTTCTCGTAGGACTGCACCTCGACGGTGCCGACGATGCGCCCCATCGTCGCCATCGGCACGACGAGCGACGACTGCGGCCTGAGCCCGTTGTCCGGCCCGACCAGCACGCCGAGCTGCCCGAGCCCCTGCTGCTTCCGCGCCCAGTAGTCGTTGGTGATGACGACCTGGCGCGTGCGTATGGCCTGACTGTTCGGCCCCGCGGCCGAGAGGGGCATCGGCGGCAGGCTGGAGACGTCGACCTCCTCGCCGTCGCCCCAGCCGTAACTGGCGACGCGCACGCCGCGCGCCTCGTCGTAGAACGAGATGAAGATGCCGACGCATGGGACGCTCACCAGCGCGAAGTCGCGCAGGTCGCGGAAGACGGTCAGGTGGTCGCGCGCCGTCCCCAGCGACTCGGCGAGGTGCGTCAGGCGGTGGAGCAGCGTCTCGTACTCGCCGAGCGCCCGCCGCTCGGCCTCGTCGACGGCCGCCTCGGCGCGCTCGCGCGCGGTGAGGTCTTTGACGTGCGCGACGAAGCCGCTCACCGAGCCCCCGGCGTCGAAGTCCGGGACGTAGGAGACGCCGACGCGGCGGCGCGTGCCGTCGGCGTATTCCAGCTCCTTCTCGAAGTAGACCTCGCGCCCGGCGAGCGCCTGCTCCGCGTAAGGGAGGACGTCGGCGTAGGCCCTCTCGCCGAGCACGTCGCGGACGTGCAGGCCGTAAAGCTCTTCGCGGGGGCGGCCGGCCCAGGCGTCGTAGGCGCGGTTGTTGTAGCGGAAGCGCATCCCCGCGTCCACGTATGAGACGGGCGTGGGGATGGCGTCGAGGACGCGGCGCAGGTGCTCTTCGTCCAGCCGCCGGGCGGGGGCTTCGGCCGCCCCCGCGTCGTCGCGGCTGCCTGTGTGGTCTTCCATGGGGTCTTTAAAAATCTACCGCGGGCGAACGTCCCGCGCGGGGTGAGGCGAGGGCTCTCGGTCGCGCCCTCCGTGCGTGCGCCGCGCGGGGCGAACGCGTGAGCGCACTCTCTGTAACCGGCGCGTGCATTATCAACCGCGCCGCGCCCCCACATCAACCTCACGCGGGCGTTCGGAAGGACGGGGGATGAGGGATGAGGCGAAGACCTGTGAGGCGAAGACGCGGAGGCTACTTGCCCGCCCTCC
>DASVSK010000320.1:0-3826 GCA_036388135.1 Pyrinomonadaceae bacterium
CGTCTTCCGTGAGGACGGCACGCTCGTCGACACCATCGACATGAGCGCCGCCACGCAGTCGCGCCTGAACGGCACGGTCTCGTTCAACTACCGCCCCGTCATCGTCAGCGGCAACACGGCGGCCGTCTACCTCCACCAGAAGCTCGCCTACAACCAGAGCTACTACGTCACGATGGAGCCGGGCGTCGTCAGGGACGCGGGCGGCGCGCCGTTCGTCGGCATCTCCGACCCGTCGGTGTGGAACTTTTCGACTAAGACGAGCGCCCCCGCGGCGGGCACGACCTCTCTGACCGTGGCCGCCGACGGCACGGGCGACTTCGCCACCGTCCAGGGCGCGGTCGACTTCGTGCCCGCGAACAACACGAAGCGCGTCGTCATCAACGTCAGGAAGGGCACCTACACCGAGGTCGTCTACGTCAACTCGAACAAGCCCTTCGTCACCGTCCGCGGCGAAGACCGCGACGAGAGCGTCGTCCAGTACGCCAACAACAACAACTTCAACCCGACTTCGACGACGACGCGCGCCATGTTCGGCGTCGACGCCGCCGACTTCACCCTTGAGAACATCACCCTGCGCAACACGACGCCGCAGGGCGGCTCGCAGGCCGAGGCGTTCCGCGGCAACGCCAACCGCATCGTCCTCAACAGGGTGAGCCTCTACAGCTACCAGGACACGCTACTGCTCCAGGGCCAGTCGAACCAGGGCGGCTTCGTCACCGACAGCTACATCGAGGGCGACGTGGATTTCCTGTGGGGCTCGGGCGCGGTCTTCATCCGGAACACCGAGATCAGGATGCTCCGTTCGGACGCCTACATCACGCAGATTCGCAACGGCGCGGGGCGCAACGGCTACGTCTTCGTCAACTGTAAGCTGACCGCCCCCGCGGGCGTCGGCGGAACTTACCTGACGCGCATCGACCCCGACGACTTCCCCCACAGCCAGGTCGTCTTCATCAACACGCAGATGGGCTCGCACGTGCGCCCCGACCCCTGGCGCTTCGACAACCCGACCAACGCGGTCACCGCCGCCAACTACCCGAACATCCGCTTCTGGGAGTACAACACGACGAACCTCGACGGCACGCCCGCGAACGTCAGCCAGCGCCACGCCGTCTCGCGCCAGCTCACCGCGGCCGAGGCCGCGCAGTGGGGCGACCCCGCGTTCGTCCTCGGCGGCTGGACGCCGCAGACCAAACTGACGGCCGCCGTCGGCCTCTCGAACCTGACGCAGAGCTACGACGGCTCGGCCGCCGCCGCCACGGTCACGACCGAGCCCGCCGGGCTGCCCGTCAGCGTCACCTACAACGGGAGCCCGCAGCCCCCCTCGGCCATCGGCACCTACGCGGTCGTCGCGACGGTCGACGACGCGACCTACCAGGGCACCGCCACGGGCACGCTCGTCATCGACCGCACGCCCGTCGCCGTCACGCTCTCGAACCTTTCGCACACGCACGACGGCGCGCCGAAGGCCGCGGTCGTGAGCACCAGCCCCGCGGGCCCGGCCGTCAACGTCACCTACAACGGGGCGGCCGCGCCGCCCTCGGCCGTCGGCACCTACAGCGTCGTCGCCACCATCAACGACCCCAACTACCGCGGCGGCACTTCGGCCACGATGACCATCTACGCGCCCGGAGCGGAGCCCCTGCGGGCCTTCCCCGGCGCGGAGGGCGCGGGCGCGAACGCCAAGGGCGGGCGCGGCGGCGACGTCTACCACGTCACCAACCTCAACGACTCCGGCGCGGGCAGCCTCCGCGAAGGCATCCGCACCGCGACGGGGCCGCGCACCATCGTCTTCGACGTGGCGGGCACCATCAACCTTCTCTCGCGCCTGAACGTTAACAAGTCGTTCCTGACCATCGCGGGACAGACCGCCCCCGGCGACGGCGTCACCGTCGCGGGTCAGTCGACGGTCATCGGCGGCAACAACGTCGTCATACGCTACCTGCGTTTCCGCGTCGGCGACACCAACTGCCCGGCCGTGCAGGACGACGCGCTCTGGGTGGACAGAACCTCGGACGTCATCCTCGACCACGTCTCCGCCTCCTGGAGCGTGGACGAGACGCTGTCGGTCACGGAGTCGAACAACGTCACCGTCCAGTGGTCTTTCATCACGGAGAGCATGAAGAACTCGTGCCACGAGAAGGGCGCGCACGGCTACGGCTCGCTCATCCGTTACGGCTCGGGCGTCGTCACGTACCACCACAACCTCTACGCGCACCACGACAGCCGCAACCCGCGGGTCGGCGACAACGTCGGGCTGGATTTCGTCAACAACGTCGTCTACAACTGGGGCGGCGAGTCGAGCTACAGCGGCCCCGCCGAGGAGGGCACGACGCGCGTCAACTACGTCGGCAACTACCTCGTCGCCGGGCCGCAGACGACCTCCGCCAAGCTCCGCGCCTTCAACGGCGGCAGCGCGGGCACGCAGATTTACCAGTCCAACAACTTCATCGACGGCGACAGGGACGGCGCGCGCGACGGCGTCGATAACGGCTGGGCGATGTTCATCGGCGCTTACACCAGGCGCGAGCCGGCGCGCTTCGAGTTCCCGCAGGTCGCCACGCACGACGCGCCGACGGCCTACGAGCGCGTCGTCAACACCGCCGGGCACTCGCTCAGGCGCGACGCCGTCGACGCGCGCGTCGCGGGCGAGGTCAGGGCCGAGGCCGGACGCCACATCAACTCGCAGAGCGAGGTGGGCGGCTTCCCCGTGCTGAACCCCGGCGCGGCGCTCAACGACGCCGACGGCGACGGCATCCCCGACGAGTGGGAGAGCCACCACGGCCTCAACCCGACGGACGCCGCGGACGGCCGCGCCGTCGTCGCGGGCGGCTACACGAACCTCGAACGCTACCTGAACGACCTCGTGCCGACGCCGGGCTTCGACCCCTCGGCCGACGCCGCGCCGCCCGTCACCGCCGCCGCGCTCTCGCAGGAGCCGAACGCCGCGGGCTGGCACAACGCCGACCTGACGCTCACGCTCGCCTCGGCCGACCAGGACGGCGGCTCGGGGCTCCGCGAGATCATCTACAGCGTCAACGGCGCGGTCGCACACGTCCACGGCACGCCCGCCGTCATCCCGGTCACGACGGAGGGGACGACGACAGTCGTCTTCTACGCCAAAGACCGGGCGGGGAACACCGAGGCCGCGCAGACCGTCGTCGTTAAGCTCGACAAGACAGCGCCCGCCGTCGGCGACGTGGCGCGCACGGCCGCCAACGCCAACGGCTGGAACAACACGGACGTCACGGCCGGGTACACGGCGACGGACGCGCTCTCCGGCTTCGCCTCGGGCGCGAGCCTGAGCGACGCGGTGAGCTTCACCAACGAGGGCGCGAACCAGGCCCTAGAACTTGAAGTCACAGACCTCGCGGGCAACACCGCGCGCCAGACCGTCGGCGGCGTCAACATCGACAAGACCGCGCCGGTCATCGAGGCTGCGCGCGTGACCCCGGCCAACGCGGCCGGCTGGAACAACACGGACGTCCTCGCGGGCTACGCCGCGAGCGACGCGGTCTCCGGCCTCGCCGCGGGCTCGCCCGCGCAGGGCGCACACACCTTCAGCGCCGAGGGCCTCGGGCAGTCACACACCTTCACGGTCGAAGACCTCGCGGGCAACACGGCCGGCGCGACCGTGGGAGGCGTGAACGTTGACAAGACCGCGCCGACCGTCAGCGTCGTGCGGCCGGAGGAGGGCGGCTTCTACGCCCTCGGCCAGTCCGTCCCCGCCGACTACGCCTGCGCGGACAACCTCTCGGGCAACGCGACCTGCGGCGGCACGGTCGCGGGCGGCAGCGCGCTCGACACCGCGACGGTCGGCGCGAAG
>DASVSK010000321.1:0-2268 GCA_036388135.1 Pyrinomonadaceae bacterium
GCCGACCTTCTTCAAAGAGACCTTCTCGCACAGCGCTTCGAGCAGCTTCGGCGTCGTGAACAGGCAGCGGATGCCCTCGTGCGCGCGCAGCAGCGTCAAGCCCTGCTCGACGACGTGCTGCTTGTAAGCCTCGGCGTCGCGCGGCCGCCCGGCCTTCAGGAGCTTGATGACCCAGCGCGGGTCGAGGTCGACGGCGAAGCAGATGCCGCGGCGGTGCTGCGCGAGGTGCTCGACGGCGAGGCGCAGGCGGCGCGGCCCCGTCGGCCCCAAAGAGAGCCAGTCCGACCCGACGGGGAAGAACTCGTCGGGGAGCGTGTGGCTGAACATCTCGTAGTCGGTGCGGAAGTCGTCGATGTTGATGCGCGACTTGGGCACGCCGGTCGAGCCGCCCGTCTCGAAGACGTAGACGGGGCGGTCGGCCAACCCCTTCGGCACCCAGCGGCGGACGGGGCCGCCGCGCAGCCACTCGTCCTCGAAGGGGCCGAGCCGGTCGAGGTCGTCGTATGTCTGAATCTCGCGGCGAGGGTCGAAGCCTAAGCCCTTCGCGCGCTCCAACCAGAAGGGGCAGCCCGTCTCCGGGTCGAAGTGCCACGCGACCACCTCGCGCACCCACGCGTCCAGTTCGGCGCGCGCGTCTCTGATTTTCGTGTCGAGTGTTTCGGCTGGTGCTGTCATGTCGTTAGGGAGATTAAACGCACGCGGCGTCGGCGCACAACCCTCTTACGAAGGCGGCGCGGAAGAGTTTTGGACAAAGCTTACTTTAAATGGACGCGGCCGCGCGCCGCCCGTCAAAAATCATTTTACATACGGTCCGCGCGGGCGGCATTATACTCCAAACCCCAGACCGGCCCGGCTCCCCGGTTCGCCCGCGGTCAGAACCCGGACTACTTTAAGATTCGGTAAGTAAGGAGACGCCCGAAGATGAGAAGCACACGCGTCCTGCCGTCGGCGTTGACGGCGCTCTTCCTGTTGGTGTGGTGCGCGCCGGGGGCCGCGGCGCAAGGTTCCGGCGAGTGGCCGCAGTGGCGCGGGCCGAACCGCGACGGCCTCTCGAAGGAGACGGGGCTGCTCAAGCAGTGGCCCGAGGCGGGGCCGCCGCTCGCGTGGAAGTCGGCGGGGGCGGGGCGCGGCTACTCGTCGCTCTCGGCCTCGAAGGGGAGGCTCTACACGATGGGACTGCGCGGCGAGCGCGAGTTCGTCGTCGCCTTCGACTTCAAGACCGGCAAAGAGGTCTGGGCGACGCCGCACGGCGGCGCGTTCCGCAACGACCGCGGCGACGGCCCGCGCGGCACCCCGACGGTCGACGGCGAACGCGTCTACGCCCTCGGCGGCAACGGCGACCTCACGGCGCTGGACGCCGCGACGGGGCGCGTCGCCTGGACGATGAACGTCCTCAAGAAGTTCGGCGGGTCGAACATCACCTGGGGCATCAGCGAGTCGCCGCTCGTCGTCGGCGAGAAGCTTCTGGTCAACCCGGGCGGCGAGGGCGCGGGCATCGTCGCGCTCGACAAGAAGGACGGCTCGCTCATCTGGAAGAGCCAGAGCGACCGCGCCGGCTACTCGTCGGGCATCCCCGTCGTGGTCGGCGGCAAGACGCAGGTCGTCTTCTTCACCTCGGAGCGCGGGCTCGGGCTCGACCTTGAGACGGGGAGACTCCTCTGGGAGTACCCGCGCGCGGCGAACCGCACGGCCAACGCGGCGACGCCGGTGGCGCGCGGCAACCGCGTCTTCATCACCTCCGACTACGGCAACGGCGGCGGCCTCGTCGAGCTGAAGGCGGACGCGAAGGGCGTGACGGCCTCCGAGGTCTACTTCACGAAGGAGATGCGCAACCACCACAGCAGCTCGGTGCTCGTCGGCGAGCACCTCTACGGCTTCTCGGGCGGCATCCTGACGGCGATGCGCTTCGACACGGGCGAGGTCGCTTGGAAGGACCGCAGCGTCGGCAAGGGCTCGCTCGTCTACGCCGACGGCCTGCTCTACCTCCTCAGCGAGAACGGCGTGGTCGGCATCGCCGAGGCGACCCCCGAGGGCTACCGCGAGCGCGGGCGCTTCCGCATCCCGCAGGACTCCCTGCCGACGTGGGCGCACCCCGTCGTCGCCGGCGGCCACCTCTTCCTCCGCGACCAGGACACCATCTACGCCTACGACCTGCGGACGAAGAAGTGACCCGGCGCGCGGCAGCGCCCCCGGCGGCCCGCGGTCGAGCGCGGCCGGAAATTATTAACCGCCGCAGAAGGGGGGACGCGGCTCGAAGACGTTAGCCGT
>DASVSK010000322.1:0-22935 GCA_036388135.1 Pyrinomonadaceae bacterium
GGCGAGGGCGTCACCTTCGTGCGCGAAGACGCCGCGCCGCGCAACGGCGTGCTCCGCATGACCTCCGAGACCGACGGCACGCCCGCCAACACGCGCCAGACGCAGGTCTGTCACCAGCGCAAATACCTCGAAGGCACCTACGCCGCGCGCGTGCGCTTCACGGACGAGCCCGTCAGGGGGCCGGGCGGCGACCAGCTCGTCGAGAGCTTCTACACCATCAGCCCCCTGAAGGCCCCTTGGGACATGGACTACAGCGAGCTGGACTTCGAGTACCTGCCCAACGGCGGCTGGGGCATCGCGGGGCCGACGCTCTACGCCACCACCTGGGAGACTTTCTACCCGGAGCCGAACTGGAAGAAGGACAACGTCTTCGACACCTGGGCGGGGAGCCGCGCCGGCTGGCACACGCTCGTCACGCAGGTCTCGGGCGGCAAGGTCAGGTACTTCGTCGACGGCAAACAACTGGCCGACCACGGCGAGCGCTTCTACCCGGAGTCGTTGATGTCCATCAACTTCAACCTCTGGTTCATCCGCGACGGCGTGGCGAAGGTGCAGGGGGCGCGCAGCTACCAGGAGGACGTCGACTGGGTCTTCTTCGAGGCCGACTCCGTGCTCGCGCCCGCCGAGGTCGGGTCGCGCGTCGCGGAATTCCGCCGCCGCGCCGTCAAGTTCCGCGACACCGTCCCCGCGCCCAGACCGGCGCTCGACTCGCCGTGCAATTTTTAAGGGGTGAAGGGTGAAGGGCGACGGGAGAGAACGGGCGCGCCTTCTTTCTTTCCCGCCACACGTCACCCTTCGCACGTCACCTGTCACCCGATGAGAGCCATACCGACACTCAAGATAAGCATCTCGGGCGTGCGCGGCGTGGTGGGAGAGTCGCTGACGCCGACGCTTCTGGTGCGCTTCGCGCAGGCGTTCGGGACGTACGTGGGGCCGGGCGCGGTCGTCATCGGGCGCGACACGCGGACGTCGGGCGAGATGGTGCGCCAGGCGGTGCTCGCGGGCCTGCTCTCGTCGGGCTGCCGCGTCATAGACCTCGACGTCTGCCCCGTCCCGACCGTGCAACTGCTCGTGCGCGAGCGCCGCGCCCGCGGCGGCATCTGCATCACCGCCAGTCACAACCCGGCGGAGTGGAACGCGCTCAAGTTCATCAACTCCGCGGGGCTCTTCCTCGCGGCCGCGCAGGCGCGCCAGCTCCTCGACATCTACCACCAGGGCGAGTACGCGAAGGTGCCGGGCGCGGAGATGCGCGACGTCACGCGCGAGGCGGGCGCGATAGACCTGCACGTCAAGGCCATCCTCGACGCGCTCGGGCCGCTGCCGGCGCGCGCACGCCGCCTGCGCGTCGCCGTCGACTCGTGCAACGGCGCGGGCTCGGTCGTCGCGCCGCGGCTGCTCGCGGCGCTCGGCGCGGACGTGATTCCGATCAACACGACGCCCGACGGCCTCTTCCCGCGCGGGGCGGAGCCCGTGCCCGAGAACCTCACCGAGCTGTGCCGCGCCGTGCGCGAGGCGGGCGCGGACGTCGGCTTCGCGCAGGACATGGACGCCGACCGTCTGGCCGTCGTCGACGAGCAGGGGCGTCCCGTCGGCGAGGAGTACACGCTCGTGCTGGCGGCGCGCTACGTGCTCGCGCGCGAGCGCGGGGCGCTGGTGGCGAACCTCGCGACGACGGGCGCGCTCGACGCCGTGGCGCGCGAGTTCGGCTGCCCCGTCTACCGCTCGAAGATAGGCGAGGCCAACGTGACCGACGAGATGCGTCGGCACGGCGCGGTCGTCGGCGGCGAAGGCAACGGCGGCGTCATCTACCCGCGCATCAACTTCGCGCGCGACAGCCTGGTGGCGATGGCGCTCGTCCTCCACCTGCTCGCCGACGACGGCCGCGCCGTCTCGGAAATCCTGGGGGGGCTGCCGCGCCCCGTGATGGTCAAGGAGAAGCTGGCCTGCCGCTCCGACCGCATCGGCCGCGTGCTCAACGCCGTGCGCGAGGCGTACGCGCCCTGGCCGCAGGACACGCGCGACGGCGTCAAGGTGACGAAGCCCGAGGGCTGGTTCCTCGTCCGCGGCTCGAACACCGAGCCCATCATCCGCCTCGTCGCCGAGGCCGAGACTGAGGAGCAGGCGCGCGCTCTGGTCGACGACCTCCGCCGCCGGGTCGAGGAGTGCATGGGCGATTGAAGGGGGGATGAGCGCGCGAGTGCTGCGACGTGTGCGGAGGGCTCCGCGCCGGGGCGCGCGCCGTCGCCCGACGCCTTCCGCGGCATGACCGTTCAACGCCGCGGCGGTTATACTCGTCTCCCGCCCCGGCGGGAGACCTTACAACAACTTCGGAGGTGCGCCGTGAAGTATCATCTTGCCGCCCCGTCACGGGCCCGACTGACGCGCTCGCTGGCGGCGGCCGCGCTCCTGCTGTCGGCGTCGGCCGCGGGCGCGGCGCGGCAGTTCGCGCCCGCCCCGGCCTCGCGCCGCAGCCCCGACGTCGAGCGCATACGCGAACAGCAGCGGCGCGAGATGGGACTCCGCAGGGGCGGCGAGGAGGCCGGGCACCCGCCGGACGAGAGGGCCGTCAAGGCCGCCGTCAAGCAGCTCAACGAGGACTTCCAGCGCATACAGGTCATCCGCAACGACGTCGCGCGCGCGCTCGTCGCGGGCGGCGCGCTCGACTACGCGCGCGTCTCCGAGCAGGGGGCCGAGTTGAGGAAGCGCGCCCTGCGGATGCAGGCTTACCTCGCGCTACAGCCCGAGCCGAAGGCCGGCGAGATTGTTCCGGACGAGGCGGCGCGGGCGTCGGGCAAAGACGAGTTGAAAGGGGCGCTCGTGCGTCTGTGCAAGAAGATTGACAGCTTCGTCGCCAACCCGAGGTTCAAGTCGCCGGAAGTTCTGGACGTGGGGGCGAACGCGAGGGCGCGCCGCGACCTGCGGGAGATCATCTCCCTGAGCGAAGGCGTCAGGGAGAGCGCCGACAGGCTGGGGCGCGACGACTCCTCCGCCGGGCACGTCGGCCCTTAAGACGGCGCACGCGCGCGCCCCCGACTTAGCGCCGAGAGTAAAAACCCCGACCGACACAAGGCAGAGATGACGCGCAGGATAGACCTCAAGAGAATTCACACGGCCCACTTCGGCACGATGCGCGCCATCAACCGGCAGATCGTGCTCAACTACGTGCGCGACCGCGGGCCGATTTCGCGCGCCGAGATAGCGCGCCGCACCGCGCTCCAGCGCTCGACCATCTCGGAGATAGTCGACTCGCTCCTCGTCGAAGGGCTCGTCGAGGAGATCGGCTCGGGGCGCTCCACGGGCGGCCGCTGCCCGACGCTCCTGGCCCTGCGCGCGAGCGGCGCGGCGGCCGTCGGCGTCGACATCGGGCCGGCGCGCACGACCGTCGCCGCGTGCGACCTCGCGGGCTGCGTGCTGGAGCGCGAGGAGTTCGAGACCGACCACGACTTCGGGCGGACGCTCGCGCGCGCCGCCGCCGCCGCCGGGCGTCTGCTCGGGCGCAACCCCGGCAAGATAGAGGGCGTCGGCGTGAGTTTGCCCGGACTCGTCGACCCCTCGGCGGGGAGGCTCATCTACGTCCCCTACTTCAACTGGCGCGACCTCGACGTCGCGCGCCCGCTTGAGGCCGCGACGGGGCTGAAGGTGGCGGTCGACAACGACGCCAACGCGGCCGCGCTCGCCGAGCTGTGGTTCGGGCGCGCCGAGGTGAGCGAGGCGCGCGACTTCATCATGGTCTTCATCGCCGAGGGCGTGGGGACGGGGCTCATCTTCGACCGGCAGATTTACCGCGGCGAGGGCGGCGCGGCCGGGGAGTTCGGCCACATGGTCATCGGCGAGCGCGCGCCCGTGCCGTGCTCGTGCGGCGGCTACGACTGCTGGGAGGCTTTCGCGTCGGGGCGCGCGGCCGTCGAGCGTTACGCGCGGCTGGCCGACGACGCCGCGGAGGCGCGGCAGTTGAGCTTCGCGCAGTTGATCGACCGCGCGCTCGGCGGCGAGGCGGCCGCGCGCGAGGCGCTGAGCGAGACGGCGCGCTACCTCGGCAAGGGCATCTCGAACCTCGTCGTCGGCTTCAGCCCCGAGATAGTCGTCGTCGGCGGGGCCATCACGCGCGCGTGGGAGCTGGTCTCGGACATCCTCGCCGACGCCGTCAAGCGCAGCGTCCGCCGCGACCTGCCCGCCGCGCGCATCACCCCCTCGACCATCGGCGACGAGGCCAGCCTCATGGGCGCGCTCAGCCTCGTCCTCGCCGACAAGTTCGCCCCCGTCGCCGCCATCTAAACATTTAGCCACAGAGACACGGAGATTAAGAAGGGTTAAGACAATCCCTTTTTAAATCTCCGTGTCTCCGTGTCTCTGTGGCTAATTCTTATCTTCCTTCAGCGGAAGGCGTCCACCAGCGTCCTCACCTTTAACCTCTTGCGAAAATCTTCGAGCCGCGTGCCGCGACCGGCGCGGAACTCGACTTCGGCGGGGCGGCCGGGGATGAGGTCGATGAAGTTGTCGGTGAAGGAGCCTTCCGAGCCGTCGGCGGAGAGGTAGACGGCGCGCGCGAGCTTGTCGGTCGTCAGCGTGAGCTTGAAGCCGCCGCGCGCGGGGGCGGCGGTCGCCGTCACGCGCGGCGCGGCGAGACTCAGCTCCTTGAAGGGGCGGAAGTAGTGCGTGTTGCTCGACACGACGCGCCCGCCGACGTGAAGCTCGGCGAGCAGGAAGACGGCCTTCGCGTCGCGCCCTCCGAGGAGTTTGTCGAGCGGCAGGCTGATGTACGAGTCGCCCCGGAGCGGCGCGACCGTCAAGTCCCTGACCTCGCTCGCCAGCACGCGCCCGCCGAAGTCCATCAGGCTCACGACCAGCCGCGCGGGCGTCGGCTCGGGGCGGTCGTTGACGACGTGGACGTCGACGCGGCCGCCCCCGGCGTGCGGGCTGACGAGCAGCGGGTTGTAGAAGCGCCGCGCGTAGAACTGGAGCGCCTTCCAGCGGCCGAAGTAGTCGACGCTCGACCACGAGGCGACCGGCCAGCAGTCGTTGAGCTGCCAGTAGAGCGAGCCCATGTTGTGCGGCATGATGCGGCGCAGGTGCTCGGCCCCGACGCGCATCCCCTCGGCCTGCAAGACCTGGCTGGCGTAGAGGAACGACTCGAAGTCTTTGGGCTCGGGGTACTCCCTGAGCATGTACTCGCGTATGAGCTGGTTGCCGCGCGGGTGCTTCTGGTGCGCGAGCATGACGGGCGACTGTATGTCGTGGTCGGAAGGCAGCGTGTAGGCGTTGACCGTCTCGATTGAGGGGAAGGACTGGAAGCCGTACTCGCTCATGAAGCGCGGGCGCTGCTTCTCGTATTCCGCGAAGGGCTTCGAGGCGTGCCAGACCTCCCAGTAGTGGACGTCGCCCACGCGCTGCGAGTCGGCGTCCTCTTCGAGGTTCGAGCTGGGCGAGCTGGGCCAGTAGGCGCGCGAGGGGTCGTGCTCGGCGACGACTTCGGGCAGCACGCCGTGGAAGATTTTTTTGTAGTCGTCCCACAGCTTGGCCGGGAGGCTCTGCTTCCAGCCCCAGTGGTGCCACGCCGTCTCGACCTCGTTGTTGCCGCACCAGAGCGCGACGCTCGCGTGGTTGCGAAGGCGTCTGACGTTGTCGACCGCCTCGGCGCGGACGCTCTCAAGGAACTTCTCGTCGCCGGGGTACATGCTGCACGCGAACATGAAGTCCTGCCAGACGAGGAGGCCCAGCTCGTCGCACAGCTCGTAGAAGTCGTCGGCCTCGTAGTAGCCGCCGCCCCACACGCGCACCATGTTCATGTTGGCGTCGCGCGCCGACTCAAGGAGCCTGCGGTAGCGTTCGCGCGTGACGCGCGCGGGGAAGCTGTCGGCCGGCACCCAGTTCGCGCCCCGCGCGAAGACGGGCACGCCGTTGACGACGAAGGCGAAGCTCTTGCCCGCCTCGTCCGGCTGCTGCCGCAGCTCGACGGTGCGAAGTCCCACGCGCGTCGAAATCTCGTCCGACGGCCTGCCGCCGCCCGCGCCCGTGAAGAGCCGCGCGCGCAGCGTGTAGAGACTCTGCGGGCCCATCCCGGCCGGCCACCAGAGGCGCGGGGCGGGGACGTCGAGCTTGAGCGCGAAGCGGTTCGTGCCCGCCGCGAGCCTGACCCGCCGCCGCGCCGAGACGCGCCTGTCGTTCGGGTCGTCGACGACCAGCACCGCGCCGGCGTCGCCCGACGAGACGACCTCGACCTCCGCGGTCAACTGCGCCGAGTCTTTGCCGAGGCGGTTCTGTACGACGTGCAGGTCTGAGAGCCGCGGCCCGTCCCACGCTTCCAGCGTGACCGGCCGCCAGACCCCGCTCGTGACGAAGCGCGGGCCCCAGTCCCAGCCGTAGTGGTACGGGGCCTTGCGCGTGTGCGGCGAAGTCTTCTCGCCCTGGTCGTTCGCGGCCGGGAGTTCGTACCCGAGGGCCTTCATCCGCGGCAGCACTTCGTTGACGGGCGAGCGGAAGACGACGCGGAGCGTGTTCGCGCCGGCCTTCAGCGCCGCCTTCGCGCCGACGCGCCACGTGCGGAACATGTTGTCGGCCGAGAGCACGCGGCGCTCGTTGACGAAGACGTCGGCGTAGGTGTCGAGCCCCTCGAAGACCAGCTCGACGTGCCGCCGCCCGAGAAGCGCCGCGGTGGCGTCGAAGGCCGTGCGGTACTCCCAGTCGGTCTTGCCTATCCACTGTAGCCCGCGCTCGTTGTCGCGGTAGAAGGGGTCTTCGATCAGGCCGGCCGCGAGCAGGTCTGTGTGGACGGAGCCCGGCACGCTCGCCTTGCGCCATGCGCCCCTGCCCGCCTCGCGGAACGTCCAGCCGCCGTCCAGGCGGAGCCTGAGTCTCGCGCCGCCGACGCCCGCCGTCCGGGAAGACTGCGCGTGCGCCGCCGACGACGCGAGCAGCAGGAGTGCGACCAGACGCAGGGCGATTTTCATTCTCTTCAAGACCTCGGCGCTCGATGAAAGGGCGGCCATAACTTTCGCCATTTTGCCGGGCCTGTCAACCCCTGCGCGCGCGCCCGACAGAAAAAGAGTTGACTGGCAGTCGCACCTGTACTACTTAATAAACGTCGTACGGTTTCTTCGACGCTCCACTTATACGCCAGAGCACGGCCCTGACGAACAGCCCGCCCCGCGCCGTGCGCGGGCAAACCCCTTCGCGCCGCCCGAACGCAATGCGCCGCATAGACCTCAAGAAAGCCAGCGTCGCGCGCCCCAACACGATCCGGGACATCAACCGCCAGATCGTGCTCAACTACGTGCGCGAGCGCGGCCCCATCTCGCGCGCCGAGATCGCGCAGGAGACGGCGCTCCAGCGCTCGACCGTCTCGCTCATCGTCGACGAGCTGAAGAGCGGCGGGCTCATCGAAGAGGTCTCGGGCGAGTCGCGCGGCGGCCGCCCCCCCATCCTGCTCTCGCTCCGCACGGCCGACCCCGTCGCCATCGGCGTCGACCTCGGCACCATCAAAACCGTCGTCGCCACCAGCGACCTCGCCGGGCGCGTGCTCGAACAGGAGGAGTTCCCGACCGACCCGGACGCGCGCAAGACGGCGGCGCGCATCATCGAGTGCGCGCGCGAGTTCGTCCGCAGGGGCGGCGGCACGGTGGAGGGCGTCGGCGTCAGCCTCCCCGGCCTCGTCGACCAGGAGACGGGCACCGCCACCTTCATCCCGCACTTCAAGTGGCGCGACTGGGGCGTCGCCAGCGAGTTGAAGGAGGCGCTCGGGGTCGCCGTCCACGCCGACAACGACGCCAACGCCGCCGCGCTCGCCGAGCTGTGGTTCGGCCGCCCCGAGATACGCGCCGTGCGCGACTTCATCATCGTGCTGGTCGAGGAGGGCGTCGGCACCGGCATCGTCTTCGACGGCCAGGTCTACCGCGGGCGCAGCGGCGCGGCCGGCGAGTTCGGCCACATGACTATCGGCCAGGGCGCGCCCGTCGCGTGCGCCGCCGGCAGCCGCGGCTGCTGGGAGGCTTTCTCCTCGCAGCGCGCCGCCCTCGCACGCTACGAGCAGTCAAAGGGCGGGGGCGCGGGGAAGGTCGACTTCAAACAGTTGGTCGACCTCGCGCTCGACGCGGAAGGGCCGGCGCGCTCCGCGCTCCGCGAGACCGCGCACTACCTCGGCGTCGGCATCGCCAACCTGACGCAGGGGCTCGCGCCGGAGGCGGTCATCGTCGGCGGCCCCATCGTGCGCGCGTGGCCGCTCATCGTCGGCGACATCAAGGCGGCCGTCGGCGAAGGCATCTGCCGCGGGCTGCCCCCCGCACAAATCATCGCATCGACCCTCGGCGAGCAGCCGACGCTGATGGGCGCGTTGAGCCTCGTGCTGACGACCAAGTTCACGCACGTCGCGCTCGCCTGAGAGGGGCGTGCCACTTTGTTGGGAGAGGCAACTTTGTTCCGCCCCTAAGTATTTACAAGGAATTGCTTTACGGCCAAAAAAACTTCTTGACAAGCGTGGGGTTTAGTAATAAAACCCCTTTTGATAGGTCTTGCAACAAAGTCCAGTCACGCAACTTAGTCTTTAAAGAAAAATTCAGTCGCTCTTGTCAGGTTGGCGCTTCCCGAGCCCGGCCGCGTCCGAAGCCGGCGCGGAGAGGCTTTAAAGCGTTCTACAGACGGGCTCGTCTCCCCGGCGGGCCCCTGACGCACCCAGCCCCGCCCCGAGACGCCGCCCGCCACCGGGCGGGGAGACGGCCGGGGATGTAATTCTTTGAAAGTCCACAGGAGAACGGCTCCCCTAAATGTTGGCGCGGGCAACAAAAGCCCGGGCCGCGCCCCTTCACAGCGGGCGCGCGCCGGCCGCGCGGGGGCCGACCGGATTTGCAAGCGCGGAAGCGAGGAGACGCGTCTATGACGAAGAAGCTTGGACTACAAGCACTACTGCTCACGCTGTTGCTCTGCCTGACGGCGGGCGTCCACGCCCAGGTGAGCACCGTGGGCAGCATCGGCGGAACCGTGCGCGACCCGCAGGGGGCCGCCGTGCCCAACACCGAGGTCACGGCCACCGAGGAGGCGACCGGCCTCACGCGCACCGCGACGACCAACGACGAAGGCGTCTACATCATCACGGGGCTGCCCGCCGGCCGCTACACCGTGAGCGCGGCCCCGGCCGGCTTCAAGAAGACGAACAGCACCGGCGTCGAGCTGCACATCACCGAGAGGCTCAACCTCGACCTCAACCTGGAGGTCGGCGCCGTCGGCGAGACCGTCACGGTGACGGGCGAGGCCACGCTCGTCGAGACGCGCAACTCCGACGTGAGCAGCCTCGTCACCGAGAAGCAGGTGACCGAGCTCCCCCTGAACGGCCGCAACTACGCGCAGCTCGTCACGCTCGTCCCCGGCATCTCGCCGGTGACGCAGGCGGGCGCGGGCGGCGCGTTCGGCACCGGCGGCACGGGGCTCGACTCGCACGTCGACATGTCGGTCAACGGCAACGGGTCGAACACCAACCTGTGGACGGTCGACGGCGTCAACAACATGGACGTCGGCTCGAACGCGACGCTTCTGGTCTTCCCCTCCATCGACTCGATCCAGGAGTTCCGCGTCGAGCGCAACAGCTTCAGCGCCGAGTACGGGCAGGCGCAGGGCGCGGTCATCAACCTTATCACGAAGGGCGGCGGCAACGAGTTCCACGGCACGCTCTTCGAGTTCTTCCGCAACGACAAGCTCAACGCCAACGACTTCTTCCTCAACCGCGCGGGCCAGCCGCGCCCCGTCCTGCGCTACAACAACTTCGGCTTCAACCTGAGCGGCCCCATCGTGCTGCCGAGGTTCGGCGAGGGCGGCAAGAGCACCTGGAAGGGCACCAACAAGGCGTTCTTCTTCTGGAACGAGGAGTGGCGGCGCGAGCGGCGCGGGCTCGTCCCGCCGCTCCAGTTCAGGGTGCCGACCGCGGCCGAGCGCGTGGGCGACTTCAGCGGTTCCCTGACGGGGCCGCTGCCGCACCGCGTCGGAGCGGGCGAGTGCTCGACGCCGGGGCCGAACCCGTCCGACCCGGACTGCTTCCCCGGCAACCGCATCCCCGAGGGGCAGTTGAGCCCGGCGGCGCTCTCCATCCTGAAGTTCTTCCCGCTGCCGAACACGGCCTTCGCCAACGGCATCAACTACGTCGCGTCGCCCGTCAAGCCCATCAACACGCGTCAGGACACGCTGCGCGGTGACTTCAACCTCACCAGCAAGATGAACCTGATGGTGCGCTACATCAACGAGACGTGGACGCACGGCAACGCGGCGGGCAGCTTCTGGGGCGACACCGGCTTCCCGACCATCAGCGCCGACTGGTCGCAGCCCTCGCACAGCTTCGCCGTCAAGCTGGCGGCCACCGTCTCCTCGACGGCCGTCAACGAGTTCCAGTTCTCGCGCGCGGGCAACAACATCCTCGTGACGACGAACCAGGCGGGCGAGGCGCTCAACCAGGAGATCGCCTCGAAGTTCCCGACCGTCTTCCCGAAGCCGAGCGGGCTGGGGCTGCCGACCAACTGGGGCGCGGGCGGCTACCCGGCGCTCTGGCACCAGGCACCCTGGGCCAACCAGCAAGACCTCTTCATCTGGAAGGACGACTTCTCGAAGGTGGCCGGCGCGCACGAGCTGAAGGTCGGCGGCCTCGTCAGCCACAACCTCAAGGACGAGCAGGCCGTGGGCGCCAACGAGTTCGCGCAGTACTGCGGCACCGACACGCGCACCGGCAACGCCATCGCCGACCTGCTCGTGCGCGACCTCCCGCTCGGCTGCTACACCGAGCGCAACACGGTCGGCTTCGCGCCCGGCCGCTGGCACGACTTCGAGACCTACGCCAACGACTCCTGGAAGTTCAGCCCCCGCGTGACGCTCAACCTGGGCCTGCGCTGGTCGCGCTACTCGCCGGCCTACGCCGACAACGACCGCATCAGCAACTGGGTGCCCGAGCTCTACGACGGCGTCAACCCGCTGAGCGGCCTGGTGCGCGCCGACCAGCCCAACAGCCTCGGCCTGGGCCGCTCGCTGGTTCACCCCTACAACATGGGCTTCCAGCCGCGCGTCGGCCTCGCCTGGGACGTCTTCGGCAATGGCAAGACGGCGCTCCGCCTCGGCTTCGGCCGCTTCATGGGCCGCGCCAACGTCATCGAGGACATCCTGCGCCTGCACGGCAACCCGCCCTGGACGACCGTGGTCAACTCGAACTGGGGCGGCGACCCTAACGCGCGCCTCTCCGACGACCCGACCTTCCGCAGCCTCGACACCATCAACCCGGGGCTGCGCGACGCGGTCGCGGGCGTCAGCACCAGCACGGGCTTCAACGCCGTCGACCCCAACTTCCGCCCGCCCGACAGCTACCAGTGGAACCTGACGGTCTCGCGCGAGGTCATCAAGGACACGGTGCTCGAAGTCTCCTACATCGGCAACCAGGGCCACCACATCTGGCGGCGCGGCGTCGGCTTCAACGACGTCCTGCCGCAGAACCGGGCCGCGGTCGCCAACGCCTTCCTCAACAACGCCTCGGACCTGGCCGCCATCGTCGCGCGGAGCCGCCGCTTCCCGAACGTCGGCCCGATCCTGAAGAGCGAGTCGACCGGCAACTCGAACTACAACGGCCTACAGGTCTGGCTCAACCGGCGCTTCGTCAACAACCTGTCCTACTCGGTCGCCTACACCTGGTCGCACGCGCTCTCCGACGTGCCGCTGACCTCGTTCACCTCGGGGACGACAGACCCGTTCGACTACCACCTCGACTACGGCGACGCCGACCTCGACCGCCGCCACACCTTCGTCTTCAACGCCGTCTACCAGATGCCGTCGCTCAAGGACTGGGGCCCGGTCGCCAGCGCCTTCGTCGGCGGGTGGCAGCTCAACACCATCATTTCGCACTACGGCGGCACGCCGCTCGACGTCTTCTCCGGCGCGAACCCGAACTTCCTGGGCCTCGCCGCGACGCCCGCGAACGGCGGCTTCCGCCCCAACCTCGTGCCGGGGGTGTCCATCTACCTCGACACGAACGACCCGACGCAGTACCTGAACCCGGCGGCGTTCGCGCTGCCCGCGCCCGGCACCTTCGGCAACCTGAGCCGCGGGGTGGTGCGGCAGCCGAGTCTGACGAACGTCGACTTCTCGCTCAACAAGAACTTCGCGCTCTCCGAGCGCACGCGGCTCCAGTTCCGCGCCGAGTTCTTCAACCTGCTCAACCACCCCGGCTTCAACGGGTTCGCCAACACGGCGTTCGACATCGTCCGGCCCGCCTCGGGCATCGGCCAGGTCGCCACGCCGCGCTCGGGCTTCGGCGTGCTCAACAGCGACCGCGGGCCGCGCAACATCCAGTTCGGCCTCAAGCTGAACTTCTGATATAGTACGGCCAGAGGCTGACAAGACGGACGGGGGGCTGAGACGTTCCAGCTTGAGCCCCCCGTCCCCTTCTTTTTGCGCGACCCTGCGGGAAGCTTTCGCGATGCGTTTACGTTCGACCCTCGTCCCCCTCCTGCTGCTCTCCGCCCTCCAAACGACCACGCCGCCGCCGCCGCGGCAGCAGACCATCCGGCAACACTACGAGGCGGCCGAGGCGCGCCGCCGCGCCGGCGACCTCCGGGGGGCCGAGGCCGAGTACGCGGCCATCCTCGCCGAGGGCTACGGCAAGCTCGGCAGGATTTACGCGCGCGGCAGGCGCTACGCGGAGGCGGCCGCGGCGCTCGAGTCGGCCGCGTCTTTCAGCCCCGACTCGGCCGGGCTGCTCGTCGACCTCTCCATCGCCTACTTCGACGCGGGGCAGTACGCGAAGGCGGCCGGGGCCGCCTCGCGCGCGGCTGCGCTCGACCCGCGCGGCGCGGGCGCGCGCCACATGCTCGGCAAGTCGCGCTTCATGCTCGGCGACTTCGACGCGGCGGCGGCCGAACTCGAAGAGGCGCTGAGGCTCGCGCCGAAGGACTACGACGTCGCCTACACGCTGGGCCTCGCGCACCTCAAGCGGAAGCGGCTCGCGCCCGCCCGCGAGATTTACGACCGCGTGCTCGCGCAGCTCGGCGACCGCCCGCAGCTCCGCATCATCTTCGGCCGCGCCTACCGCGAGACGGGCTTCCTCCCCGAGGCGGTCGAGGAGTTCAGGCGCGCCGTCGCGCTCGACCCGCGCTTCCCGCGCGCGCACTACTACCTCGGGCTCACCTACCTCCTCAAGGACGGGGCCGAGCGGCTCGACGACGCGGCCGCCGAGTTCAAAGTCGAGCTGGCGTCGAACCCCGAGGAGTACTTCGCCAACTACTACCTCGGCGTCGTCTACGTCATCCAGCGCAGGTGGGACGAGGCCGCGGCGCTCCTGCGGAAGGCTTCCTCGCGCGAGCCCGAAAACCCCGACCCCTACTTCCACCTCGGCCAGGCGCTCCAGGGGCTCGACCGCCACGCCGAGGCGGCCGAGGTGCTCAAAAAATCCATCGCCCTCACAAGGGACTTGAGCCACAACGACTACCAGGTGACGTCGGCGCACTACCGGCTCAGCCAGTCGCTCCTCAAGCTCGGCCGTCAGGAGGAGGGCGAGAAGGAGCTACAGCTCGCGGCGGAGCTGAAGTCCAAATCGCTGGCGCGCGACAAGGAGAAGGCCGAGGCGTACCTTTCCGAGGAGAGTCTCAAAGAGGGCACGGGCAAGTTCCCCGAGATGGCCTCGGCCGCGGGGCTGGTCGCCGACGCGGCCGCGCCCGACGAGAGGGCGCGGGGCGAGCTCGCCGGGGGCGAAAGTTATTACGCGCAGGTCGTCGCCGCCGCGCACAACGAGGCGGGGCTCCTGCGCGCCGAGCGGCAGGACTTCCGCGGCGCGGCCGGGCAGTTCGCGCTGGCCTCGAAGTGGGACCCGAAGCTCGACGGCGTCGACTACAACTGGGGGCTCGCCGCCTACAAGGCCGAGGCTTACAGGGACGCGGTCGCGCCGCTCGAGCGCGAGCTGCTGGCGCGCCCCGGAAACCTGCAAGCCCGGCAGCTCCTCGGCATGAGCCACTTCGTGACCGAGAACTACGCGCGCGCCTCCGAGCTGCTCACGCAGGTCGCCGCCGAGCGACCCGACAACGTCGGCGTCAACTACACGCTCGCCCTCTCGCTCGTCAAGCAGGGTCGGCACGACGAGGCGGGCCGCGTCATGGAGCGCATGGTCGCCGCGGGCGGCGACAGCCCGCAGCTCCACATCGTGCTGGGGCAGGCTTACTACGAGCAGGGCGACACGGCGAAGGCGCTCGAAGAGCTGCGCGCGGCGCTCGCGCTCGACCCGCGCACGCCGCTGGCGCGCCACTACGCGGGGCTCATCCACCTCAAGGGCGGCAAGTTCGAAGAGGCGGCGCGCGAGTTCGAGGGCGAGCTGGCCTTAAACCCTTCGGACTCTCAGGCGAAGTACCACCTCGCCTTCGTGCTCCTGGCGCGGCAGGAGGCCGGGCGCGGCGTCCGCCTGATGCGCGAGGTCGTCGCCGCGCGCCCCGACTTCGCCGACGCGCGCTACGAGCTGGGCAAGTCCCTGCTCCAGCAGGGTAACGTCCGCGAGGCGCTCGAAAACCTTGAGGCCGCGGCCCGGCTCGCCCCCGAGAAGTCGCACGTCCGCTACCAGCTCGGCCGCGCGCTCCTCGCCGCAGGCCGCAGGGCCGAGGGCGACACACAGCTCGAAGTCTACCGGCAGTTGAAGGAGAAGGAGCGGGGGCAGACGACCCCTTAGAAGTCCGAGAGGTGTAGCCGACTTGCACACGAAGACAGCCCTACTCGCGGCCCTACTCGTCGCGCAGCTTTTAGGCGTCGGTCCCGGCGCGGCCGCGCAGGTGCGTCTGACCGACGTCACAGAGGCGGCCGGCGTCACGTTCCGCCACGTCGCCTCGCCCGAGAAGAAGTACATCGTCGAGTCGATGAGCGGCGGCGTCGCGCTCTTCGACTACGACTCGGACGGCTGGCTCGACCTCTTCCTCGTCAACTCGCTCACCGTCGACCTCGTCAAGTCGGGCGGCAAGACCCGCAGCGCGCTCTACCGCAACCAGGGCGACGGCACCTTCAGGGACGTGACCGACCGCGCGGGGCTCGCCGACGTCGGCTGGGGCATGGGCGCGGCCACCGGCGACTACGACAACGACGGCGACGAAGACCTCTACGTCACCTGCCTCGGCCCCAACCGCCTCTACCGCAACAACGGCGACGGCACGTTCGCCGACGTGACGGCGAGGGCGGGCGTCGCCGACCCGCGCTGGTCGACGGGCGCGGCCTTCGTCGACTACGACAACGACGGCCGGCTCGACCTCTTCGTCGCCAACTACGTCGACTTCGACGTCAACCGCCTGCCCGAGTTCGGCAAAGGTAGGACGTGCCAGTACAAGGGCATCGCCGTCCAGTGCGGCCCGAGGGGTCTGCCCGGCGCGGGCGACTCGCTCTACCGCAACCAGGGCGACGGCACGTTCGCCGACGTCTCGAAGAAGGCGGGCGTCGCCGACCCCGGCGGCTTCTACGGCCTCGGCGTCGTCTGCTCGGACTTCGACGACGATGGGCTGACCGACATCTTCGTCGCCAACGACTCGACGCCCAACTTCCTCTACCGCAACCAGGGCGACGGCACGTTCAAGGACGTCGGCTTCGTCTCGGGCACGGCCGTCAACGAGAACGGGAGCGAGCAGGGGAGCATGGGCGTCGCCGTCGCCGACTACGACCACGACGGCCGCTTCGACATCTTCGTCACCAACTTCGCCGACGAGTACAACACGCTCTACCGCGGCGGCGCGCGCCTCAGCTTCACCGACGTCTCCTACGCGGCGAAGCTCGCGGAGGTCGCGCTCCCCCTCGTCGGCTGGGGCACGGAGTTCTTCGACTACGATAACGACGGCTGGGTCGACCTCTTCGTCGCCAACGGCCACGTCTACCCGCAGCTAGAGAACTACCGGCAGCGCAAGCTGCTCCACCGCAACAACCGCGACGGCACTTTCGCGGAGGTCGCCGAGGCCGCGGGCGCGCCGCTCACGGAGAAGCGCGCCGCGCGCGGCACCGCCTTCGGCGACATCGACAACGACGGCGACGTCGACTTAGTCGTCGGCGACCTCGACGGCCCGCCGCAGGTCCTGCGCAACGACGGCGGCAACTCGGGGAACGCCGTCCTCGTCCGCACCGTCGGCGTGAAGGCCAACCGCGACGGCATCGGCGCGCGTGTTAAGATCGTCGCCGGCGACCTCGTGCAGATAGACGAAGTGCGCAGCGGCGCGAGCTACATCTCGCAGAGCGACCTGCGGCTGCACTTCGGCCTGGGCGCGCGGACGAAGATAGACCTGATAGAGGTGCGCTGGCCCGGCGGCGCGGTCGATAAGATAAGCGGCGCGCCCGTCAACAAAGTCCTGACCGTCAGAGAGGGGCAGGGGCTCGTCGACCAGAAGGACTTAAACCGCGCCGCGCCGCGGCGCTGACTCGCCCTTTAAATTCAGTACCCGAAATCATGCCCGCCGCGCAGGCCAAACTCGCCGCCGCCACGCTCTGCCTCCTGATATCCGCCGCCGCCGCGCCGGGCGCGCGCGCGCAGGGCACCGGCGCGCAGAGTCAGCTTGAGCGCGCCGCGGCGCACATCGCCGCCGACCGCCTCGGCGACGCCGAGCAGCAGTTGAACTCCGTCCTCAAGTCGTCGCCGAACGACGTGCTCGCGCTCAACCTGCTCGGCACCGTGCGCGCCAAGCAGGGGCGGCTCGACGAGGCGGAGGCGCTCTTTCTGCGCGCCGCGCGCGCCGACCGCCGCTTCGTCGGGGCGCGCATGAACCTGGCCTACCTCTACCTGCTCAGGGGCGCGCCGGAGAAGACGGCCGCCGAGTTGAGGGAGGTGCTAAGGCTCGACCCGTCGAACGCGGACGCGGCCGACAAGCTGGCGCGGCTCGTCTGCGCGCAGGCGTCGGGGCTCGAAGAGTGCGTGCGTCTCGTCGAGGGCGAGAGGGGCGCGGGGCGGCTGACGACGGCGCTGGCGCTGCTGCTCGGCGACGCGTACCTGAAGAAGGGCGACGCGAACCGCGCGGAGGAGTTGTACCTGCTCGTGCTCGGCGCGAGCGCCGCGAGCGCCGAGGCGCAGGTCGGGATGGCGCTCGTCAGCCAGGCGCGGGGCGACGCGCGCTCGGCCGTGCTCTACCTCACGCGCGCGAAGGAGTCGGCCGGCGACTCGCCCGAGACGCTCTACCGATTCGCCGTGGCCGCGCTCAAGTCCGGGATGTACGACGACGCGCGGGCGGCTTTGGAGCGCGCCGCGCGGCTCGCGCCCGCGGAGCCCGCGTACCGCGTGGCGCTCGGCGCGGCGTGGCTCAAGAAGTCGGACGTCTTCGAGGCCGAGCGCGCCTTCCGCGAGGCGCTGCGGCTCCGCCCCGAAGAGCCGCGCGCGCAGATGTACCTGGGCTACACGCTGCTCAAGCAGAAGAAGACGGGCGAGGCGCGCGAGCTTCTGGAGAAGAGCGCGCGCGGCGACGCGACCTCGGCCGAGACCTTCTACTACCTCGGGCTCGCGGCGCAGGAGGCGGGCGACGACGCGGCCGCGGTCGAGAGCTTCGGGACGGCCGTCAGGCTGCTGCCCTCGTTCGCGCGGGCGCACGTCGCGCTCGGCGCGGTCTTCCTCAAGCTCAAGCAGTACCCGCGCGCGCAGGCCGCGCTCGAAGCGGGCGTCCGGCTCGACCCCGACGACTCGAAGGCGCACTACAACCTCGCGCGCCTCTACGCGCTGCTCAAAGACCCGAAGCGGGCGCGCGCCGAGATGGAGATAGTCGAGCGGCTCAAGAACGAGGGCAAGGGGCAGGGCGAAGAGTCGGCCCCGCCGCCGGGCCCGCGCTGACTTTCGTTTCAGGCCACGGACGTGATAGCAAAGCTCGTCATCCTCCTGCTCATCCTCTCGCCTCTGCCCGCGCGCGGCGCGGACGCGCGCCAGACCCCGGCGGCCACGGCGGCCCCTTTGGCGAGGCGGCCGGCGGTCACCTTCTCCGAGGTGGGCGCGAAGGCGAGCGGCATCAACTGGGTTCACACCAACGCGCACTCGCCCGAGCGCTGGCTGCCCGAAACCCTCGGCGCGGGCTGCGCCTTCTTCGACTACGACGGCGACGGCTGGATGGACGTCTACCTCGTCAACAGCGGCCCGTCCGACTTCTACACGCCGCGCGCGCCGCTCAAAAACGCGCTCTACCGCAACAACCGCGACGGCACGTTCACCGACGTCACCGACAGGGCCGGCGTCGCGGGCGGCACCTTCGGCATGGGCGTCGCCGCGGGCGACTACGACGGCGACGGCCGGCAAGACCTCTACGTCACCTCCTACGGCCAAAACATCCTCTACCGCAACCAGGGCGACGGCACGTTCGCCGACGTGACGGCGAGGGCGGGCGTCGCCGCGCCGGGCTGGTCGACGTGCGCCGTCTGGTTCGACTACGACGGGGACGGCCGCCTCGACCTCTTCGTCTCAAGCTTCGTCTTCTACGACAAGACGCAGAACCTTTACTGCACGGACGAGCTGAAGAAGCGCTACTACTGCGTGCCGAGCCTGTTCAAGCCGCGGGCGTCGCGCCTGTTCCGCAACAGGGGCGACGGCACGTTCGCGGACGTGAGCAGGGAGTCGGGCGTCGCCGACTCGCCGGGCAAGTCCTTCGGCGCGGTCGCCACCGACGTCAACAACGACGGGCTAACGGACCTCTTCGTCGCCAACGACACGATGCCCAACTTCCTCTTCGTCAACAGGGGCGCGGGGAAGTTCGAGGATGAGGGCTTAGCTGCGGGCGTCGCCTACAGCGAGGCGGGGCGGCCGCGCTCGGGGATGGGCGTCGACGCGGCCGACTACGACTCGGACGGCTGGCAAGACCTCTTCGTCGCCAACATCGACCTCGAGTTCTTCAGCCTCTACCGCAACCAGAAGGATTTGACCTTCACGGACGAGCCGGGCGAGATCGCCCCGGCGACGCAGTTCTTGAGCGGCTGGGGGCTGAAGTTCTTCGACTACGACAACGACGGCGACCCGGACCTGCTGCTCGCCAACGGCCACCCGGACGACCTCATCGAGATGCGCGTCGCGCGCGTCAAGTACCGCGAGCCGATGCTGATGTTCGAGAACACGGGGCGCGCTTTCCGCAACGTGTCGGCGCAGTCGGGCGCGGTCTTCGCGCGCGACTTCTCGGCGCGCGGCCTCGCCGTCGGCGACTACGACAACGACGGCGACCTCGACGCCCTGGTCTCGAACAACGGCGAGCCGCCCGCCCTGCTGCGCAACGAGGGCGGGAGCCGCGGCAACTGGCTCGGCCTCCGGCTCGTGGCGACGAAGAGCAACCCGGCCGCGGTCGGCGCGGTCATCACTTGGCAGGCGGGGGGCGTCAGGCGGAGCCGCCTGAAGACCGGCGGCGGCAGCTACCTCGCCTCGCACGACCCGCGCGAGGTGCTGGGGCTCGGCACGGCGTCGAAGGCCGACTCGGTCGAGATACGCTGGCCGAGCGGCAAGGTGGACAGGCTCACCGCCCCGCCCGTCAACACGTACGTCCGGGTCGTCGAGGGCGAAGGCTTGAAGTAAAGTTCCGCGCCGCCCCGGACGGGGCGGGGAAAAGCTTAACCGCAAAGACGCGGGGAGACGGCTTAAAGACATAAGGCCGTGTCCCCGCGTCTTTGTTTGAGCGTCCGCGGCGGGCTACTTCGACGCCTTCGCCATCCGCTCGGCGTTGCGCCTGACGCCCTCGCTGAGTTCGAGGATGGCGAGCAGTTCGCTGCCGGCCTTCGCGGGCTGCTGCGCGTCGACGACTTCGGGGTTCTTGAACATCGGGTTGCCGGTGAAGCTGTGAATCGTGTTGCAGAGCTTGACGAGCGCCGACCTCATCCCCGCCTCGTCGTACACGGCGGGCGCGGCCTCGGCCTTCTTCTCGTCGGCCGCCTTCTCGGCCCCGGCCGTCGGCTTCATCAGGAACGACTTCAGGCGTTGCGCGCGCTTGTTAATCTCCTCGGCCTGACCGGCGAGCTGTTTGTAGTCGAGCGGCTGTTTGGAGACGAGCAGGTCGACGAGGTCGTTGCGGACGAGCTGGATGCGCTTGAAGTCGTTCTTGGTCTGCTCGATGGCCGCGGCGAGCTGCCTCTGGTTCACCTGCGTGACCGACGCCTCGACCTCGCCGCTGCGGAGAGTCGCCTCGCGGCTCGTGCGCCCCTGCGTCTCGTCCTTCGGGTTGACGCGTCCGGGCGCGGCCGAGTCGGGCGGCCGCGCCTGCGCCGAAGCGGCGGCCGCGAAAGTCAGCAGCATGAGGACGGCCGCCGCCGCGCGGCGCGCCGTCTGGTCGACGATTACGTTTGCAAGGTTCTTCACGGCTCGACTCCTCCGACGAACTACCCGGCGGGCGCGACGGCGCGCCCGACCCGTCACGCCCGCGCGCGACCGCCTACCAGCGCGCGGGTCTCTGCGCACGGCCCCGGGCGGGCGGCGTCCCGGCCTGGAGCGTGAACCTCTCCGTGAGCCCGCCGACCATCACGTCGAAGTCGCCCGGCTCGACCGTGGCGCGGTTGTCCGCGCCGACGAAGGAGAGGTCTTCGGGGCGGAGCGTGAAGGAGAGCGTGCGGCTCTGACCCGGCTCAAGGTAGACCTTGGCGAAGCGCCGGACGCGCCGGCCCGGCGGCGTGAGCGAGGCCACCACGTCGCGCACGTAGAGGATGACCGTCTCCTTGCCCGCGCGCCGCCCCGTGTTCCTCACCGTCACGCTCACGCGCGCCGCGCCGTTCCAGGGCACCTGTTTGCGCTCGACCCGCAGGTCGGAGTAGGCGTACGTCGTGTAGCTCAGGCCGTGGCCGAAGGGGAACTGAGGGTTGAAGGCCATGTTGCCGAAGCTGGTCGCCTCGGTTTCGAAGAGCTTGTGGTCGTAGGTGATGAGCCCGTTGGGCGTGCGCGGGTAGGTGAAGGGGAGCCGCCCCGAAGGGTTGTGGTCGCCGAAGAGGACGTCGGCGACGGCGACGCCGCCCTCGTTGCCGGGGTTGAGCGCGAGGAGTATCGCCCCGGACTTCTCGGCGATGCGGTTGATTACGCGCGGCCGGCCTTCGACGAGGACGAGCACGACGGGCTTGCCCGTCGCCTGGATGGCCTCGGCCAGCCTCACCTGGACGGCGGGCAGGTTGAGGTCGGTGATGTTGCCGGGCGTCTCGGTGTAGGAGCCTTCGCCGAGGCAGAGGACGACCACGTCCGCGTCGCGCGCGGCGCGCACGGCCGCCGGGATGTCCACCTCCTCGTCGACGTCGGTCGGCGTGCTGTTCGAGGGCGAGCCGGCCGGCCGCGTGATGCGCGTGCCCGGCTCGTAACGCAGGTTCGCGCCGAGCTTGCCTTCGAGCGCCTTGAGAATCGTCGGCCGGTCGGTCGGGTAGAGCGACTCCTCCGAGCCCTGCCAGACGTACGTCCAGCCGTTGTTGAGCGGGATGAGCGAGTTTGCCGTCGGGCCGGTGACGAGCACCTTGCGGTCGCGCCGGAGCGGGAGCAGGTCCGCCTCGTTCTTGAGCAGCACCAGCGACTCGCGCGCCGCCTGTAGCGCCACGTCGCGCGAGGAGTTCTGCCCGACGTCGCCTTTCAGCGACGCGTCGGGGCCGGGACGCTCGAACAGGCCCAGCTCGAACTTGACGAGCAGAATCCTGCGCACCGCCTCGTCGATGCGAGACATCGGCACCGAGCCCTCCTTGACCAGCGCGACGAGGTGGTCGGCGAAGCTGTAGTCGCTGGGAACCATGCTCATGTCGACGCCGGCCATGACCGACATCCGCGTGGCCTCCTTCTCGTCGGCCGCCACCTTCCACTGCGTGACGAGCTTCTTGATGTCCTCCCAGTCCGAGACGACGAAGCCCTTGAAGCCCAGTTCGCCGCGCAGGATGTCGGTCAGGATTTGGCGGTTGACGTGGCCGGGGACGCCGTTGACCTCCGCCGAGTTGACCATCACGGTGCGCGCGCCCGCGCGCACGGCCGCGGCGAAGGTCGGCAGGAAGAACTCGCGCAGGTAGTTCTCCGGAATCCACGCGGGCGTGCGGTCGCGCCCGTTCAGCGGGTGGCTGTAGCCCACGTAGTGCTTGAGGCTCGACGCGACGCTCCTGTTCGAGGAGAGGTCGTCGCCTTCGAGGCCGCGGACGAAGGCGACGCCCAGAACCGTCGCCAGGTACGGGTCTTCGCCGAAGGTCTCGTAGAAGCGCGGCCAGAGCGGCTGGCGGCCGATGTCGAGCACGGGCGAGAACGTCCAGGGGATGCCCGCGGCGCGCGTCTCCTGGGCGGCAAGCTCCTGCGAGCGCTGCATCAGCTCCGGGTTCCACGTCGCGGCCATGCCGATCTCCTGCGGGAAGAGCGTCGCGCCGCGGACGTAGTTCGCGCCGTGGATGGTGTCGATGCCGTAGACGACCGGAATCTTGAGCCGCGTGCGCCCGGCCGCCGCCTGTATCTGCCCGATGATCTCGTGCCACGCGTCGACGGTGAGCGCCTGCCCACTGACGTTGAGGACGGAGCCGACGCCGTACTTGACGACCGCCTTCTCAAGCTTCGCGGGGTCGATGCGGATGGCCTGGTCGGAGCCGGTCGTGACCATGCCGATCTCCAACTGCGTCATCTGCCCGACCTTCTCTTCGAGCGTCATCCGCGCGACGAGCGCGTCGACCTGCCGCCGGTAGTCGGGCGCGGGGCGGCGTCGCACCGCGCGCTGGAAGTAGGCGTCGCTGTCGGGCGTGTCGGCCCCGACCACGCCCCTCTCGTCCGCCGTCTGGGCGGCCGCGTGGGTTTGTTGCAGGTCTAAGCAAAAGGCTTGGAGACAGAGCGCAGTCGCCAGCAGGAGGGCTATCGTTTTCATGGCCGTTCCGGATGTCCTTAAGGAAGAGTCTCGAAGGAGCGCGTGCCGCACATTCTCTTTTATCCGGCACTTTTGTTCAAGCATTTTTTTAGGCGGGCGGGGGAACAAAAGTTGAAAAGGCTGGGGGCGAAAGGCGAAGCAGGAAAACGGGTGCGCTTCCTGCTTCGCCTTT